>NZ_JAGQCQ010000027.1:0-19851 GCF_024346275.1 Cyanobium sp. BA20m-p-22 | reverse complement strand
TTCTTCAAGACTTGACGATCCAGCCTCTTCTTGTCGCCCGTTTGCCGCAGATCGTGAGGGCTTTGTCCTGAGTGAAGGGGCTGGGGCAATTGTGCTCGAACGCCTGGAGGATGCCAGGGCCCGGTATGCGGACGTGCAGGCGCTGCTGATGGGTGCCGGGATGACGAGTGACGCGCACCATCTGGCTACACCCCATCCCGAGGGAGTGCACGCAGCCAGGGCGATCAGTTTGGCCCTGCGGGATGCGGATATATCAGCTCAGGATGTGAACTTCATCAGCGCCCACGCAACCGGTACCCGGATCGGAGATCTAGCTGAATCCCGGGCGATTGAAACTGCTTTTGGTGCCTCTATCCAGGATCTTTGGGTCACCGCTCCCAAGGGCGCCCTGGGCCATCTGCTGGGTGGAGCTGGTTCGGTGGAATCGGTCTTGACAATTAAGGCCCTTCAGGCTGGCGTGGTGCCGGTGAGCGTTAACTCAACCCCGCGGGATCCGGAGATAGGCCTTAATATTCCTACCGCTTCTGAGCCCTGTCTGGTGAATCTTTCCCAGCGTTTTGCCATAAAAAATACATTTGGTTTTGGTGGTCATAATGTATCTCTTGTGTGGGCAAGTGCCTAGGGCTATTCGGCTATCGAGTTCTTAATGGGAATTGCGCCCCCCTCGGCCAAGGTGATCAACGCGGTTGGGAGTGCAAACCGCTAGAAAGATTTCAGATAAAAATTCCTTGCTTCCCAGCCCAGCGTGATTTCCTCTGCCACACCCCCAGTTGCGGATGGTCCCCGTTTCGACCGAGCTGACTGGTCAGGCGCCTTCCGCAACGTCGGCCTAGAGCTCAGTGACGAGTTGGTAGTTGCCGTTCGGGGCACCATCCCAAAAGATTTGGCGGGCACCCTGTATCGCAATGGTCCGGGCCGGCTTGAGCGAGGCGGCCTCTGGGTCCATCACCCCTTCGACGGCGATGGCATGGTCGCGGCCCTCAGATTTGAAGCCGGTCAGGTCCACCTGAGCAACCGTTTCGTGCGTACCGAGGGCTGGCTGGCCGAAGAGCGGGCCGGGCGCTTCGTCTATCGGGGGGTGTTTGGCACCCAGAAGCCTGGTGGTGTCTTGGCCAATGCCTTCGATTTGCGCCTCAAGAACATCGCCAATACCCATGTGGTGCGGCTCGGCGATCAGCTGCTGGCGCTCTGGGAGGCGGCCGAGCCCCATGCCCTTGATCCCGTAACCCTTGAGACCCGCGGCCTGTCACGGCTTGACGGGGTACTTAAGCCTGGTGAGGCCTTCAGTGCCCATCCCCGCTTCGATCCAGGTCACCACGGTGAGCCCCGCATGGTGACTTTCGGTGTCAAGGCGGGCCCCACCAGCACGATCCGACTGATGGAGTTCGCCACCGAGGATCAGCCCGACGGCGTGCGGGCCGGTGAGCTGGTGGCCGACAGCAGCCACAGCTTCAAGGGGTTTGCCTTCCTCCACGATTTCGCCGTCACCCCTAGCTGGGCAGTGTTTCTTCAGAACGCTGTGGCCTTCAACCCCCTGCCCTTCGTGTTTGGCCAGAAGGGGGCGGCCCAGTGCCTGGCCTCCAAGCCCGGCGAAGCCGGCCAGTTCTGGTTAGTGCCTCGTCAGAGCGGCCACCATGCCGGCGCCAAACCAGTGCAGCTGCCAGCGCCCGAGGGTTTTGTGTTTCACCACCTCAATGCCTTTGAGGATCCCGCTAGCGGTGAAGTGGTGGTGGATTCGATCTACTACAAAGACTTCCCCTCGATCGGCCCCCAGGTTGATTTCCGCGAGATCGACTTTGCCTCGATTCCGGAGGGGCAACTCCGCCGCTGCCGAATCGACCCCCGCTCCGGCACGGTGCAGAGCGAGTGGCTGGAGCAGCGTTGCTGCGAGTTCGCGATGGTCAACCCCGCCCACCAAGGTCTTGAAGCGCGCTTTGCCTGGATGGCGGTAGCGGAGTGCGAACGGGGCAATGGTCCCTTACAGGCCATTGAGAAACTTGACCTCCAAACCGGAGAGCGTCGGCTGTGGAGTGCGGCCCCCCGCGGCTTTGTCACCGAGCCCGTAATGGTGCCCCGCCCAGCATCTTCTGCCGAAGACAGTCCTGCCGAAGACAGTGGCTGGGTGTTGGTGCCGGTTTGGAACGGAGCCCGCTGCGCCACTGACCTGGTGATTCTCGGGGCCGACGATCTGGCTGAACAGGCAGTGCTGGAGCTCCCATTGGCGATCCCCTATGGCCTGCATGGCAGCTGGGCAGCTGCCACTTGATCAGCTGCCCAACAACTCCCTTAGGGGTGCCTCGAGTTGGGCGAAGGCCCGGCCCCGGTGGCCGATGCGGCCCTTGAGGGTCTGGTCCATCTCGGCGTAGGTGAGGCCGGTCTCCGGCACGAAAAACACCGGGTCGTAGCCAAACCCCCCCTCGCCGCGGGGGGCCTCCAGAATCACGCCCGCGCAGAGGCCCTCCACTTCGATGCGCACATTGCCATTGGGATCAGCCAGGGCTAGGGCTGCGCTGAATCGGGCAGTGCGGTCGCTGCTGCCTGCCAGTTCGTTTAGAAGTCGGGAGATGCGGGCTGGGTCCGTGGCTGCGTAGCGAGCGGAGTGCACCCCGGGTGCTCCATTGAGGGCAGCGACGCTGAGGCCCGAATCATCTGCCAGGGTCCAGCTGCCGCTGTGTCTGGCAACTGTGATCGCTTTGAGGCGGGCATTTTCTGCGAAGGTTGCACCTGTTTCCTCCACCTCCAGATCCCCAGGCTGGGCATCGATTTCCAGGCCCATGCCAGCCAATAACTGGCGAAATTCGCGTATTTTGCCGGCATTGGTGCTGGCGATCACCAATCGGCTGAAGGGTGCTGGGTCTAGGGCCAGGTCTAGGCCTAGGGGCGCCATGGCCTCAGACCGCCTCCGCCAGCTCACGGGCCCAGATTAACACCTCGTTCACCCGAGCGACCGTGGGGGCTTCGCAGTAGAGCCGCAGGAGTGGCTCGGTGCCTGAGAAGCGCAACATCAGCCAGTGGCTGGGGCCGAGTCGCAGTTTTACCCCATCGGTGGTGATCACTTCCAGCACGGGGCAGCCGGCGACTGCGCTGGGGGGGGCCTCTGCCAACTTGGCCTCCAAACGCCGCCTGGCTTCCATGTTGGCCAGCCGCAGGTCGAGCCGGTCGTAGGCCGCCGCGCCGCCGCAGCGCTGCTGCAAGGCATCGATTCGCTCCCCCAGGGGAACACCGCCCTCCACCAGGGCCTCGATCAGCAGCAGGGCCGCAAAGGGTGCGTCCCGCTCGGGCAGGTGCATGCCGAAGCCCACGCCACCCGATTCCTCGCCTCCCACCAGCACATCGCTGCTGAGCATTTCAGCTGCGATGTATTTGAAGCCCACCGGCATCTCGATCACCGTGCGGCCCAGATCCTCAGCCACCAGCTGCATCAGGTCGGAGCCGCTGACGGTTTTGATCACGTTTCCCGGCAGCTGGCGGGCCCGGGCCAGATGGTCGATGAACAGGGGCATCAGCAGCTGGGTGCTGCAGAAGCGGCCGCGCTCATCCACGGCTGCGATGCGATCCCCGTCGCCGTCAAACACGATGCCCATGGCCGGCCGCCCCGCGGCGGTGCTCGCTTGGACCGCGCCGATCAGCTCGCCCAGGTAGGCCGCCAGGGGCTCGGGAGGGTTGCCGCCAAACAGGGGGTCGCGCCGGGCCCGGATCTCGCTGATCGCGCCGCTGTTTGTGGCCCCTTCGCCCAGCAGGGCCGGCAGCACCCCGGCTGCGGAGCCGTGCATCGGGTCCACGATCACCGTCAGCCCCAGCCGATCCAGCCCCTCGGCCAGGGCGGCGGTGTCGACCTTGGCCTGGAGCCCGGCCACGTAGGCGCCCATGGCATCAAATTGGCCAACCTCGCCAGGTATGGGCACGGTCAGTCCGCCGGCGGCCAGTCGGGTTTCAACACGGCCGGTGAAGTCGCCCTCCACCGAGCCGCCGAACGGGCCCTTGATTTTCAGCCCTAGCCATTCCGGTGGGTTGTGGCTGGCCGTGATCACCAAAGCTCCCAGGGCCTGGCGTTGCACTACCGCCCAGCTAGAGGCGGGGGTGGGGGTGGGGGTGTCGCAGAGCAGGGGGGTCAGGCCGCAGCCCCGCACGGCGCTGCAGATCGCTTGGGCCAGCTCGGGGGCCAGGAAGCGGCGGTCATAGCCGATGATCACCTCTCGGCTGGTGAGGCTTGTCGGGGCCGAGTGGGCCAGTTCCTGGGCCGCGGCCGCCGCGACTGGCAGCAGGCGCTCCATGGTGATGTCGACGCCCAGGATGCCGCGCCAGCCATCGGTGCCGAAGGCGATCGGACTTGCTGCCAAGGGCAGGGGGGCTGAAGCCATGGGGCGCGGAAGCCGAGCTCAGCTGATTCTGCTGTGCCGCCCGCTCCTCAGCACTAGCGTCTCTGCGAGTGGATGCCCCCCTTGACTGCGCCCCTCCCCGCCGACCAGCCCCTTACCGACCGCCTGCTGCGCAGCTGGCTGCGCTGCCGGCGCCGCGCCTGGCTGGATCGATTTGGCGTGGCTGGTGAGCGCCGCTGGAATGCCCACCGCGCCCTGGCCCTGAGTGACCAGCTACGCAGCTTTCAGACCCTGCTGGCAAATAGGCCGGGCCATGGAGAGGCGGCCTGTGCCGCTGGAGCCCCAGGGGTGGTGGGCTTGCGCCTGCGCGGGCATGACCCCCAGGGGCGGAGGCTGGAGGCCCACCCCGCCCTGCTCGAGCGCATTGCAGGCACCAGCCGTTGGGGGGATTTCGCCTATCGGCCGGTGCTGGCCCGGCAGGGCTACCGCTTGACCCGGGAGGCCCGGCTGGTGCTCTCCCTCTGGGGCCGCCTTTTGGCAGAGCACCAGCAGGCTCCCGTGCCCCATGGCCTGGTGTTGGCGGGGGCGGGGCGGGCCCTGCAGCAGGAGCGCCTGGCCCTGGGCGCTGGCCTCCAGCATCAGCTCGATGAGAGCCTGCAGCGTCTCTCCGCAGATCTGGCCGAGGCCACAGCGCCTCCCTTGGTGAACGACCGCAAGAAGTGCACCCTCTGCAGTTGGCGCGGCCCTTGCGACCGGGAGGCTGCGGCGATGGGGCACCTCAGCGAGGTCAGCGGTATTGGCGGTAAACGGCGGGAGATGTTGCTGGAGCGGGGGGTGACCAACCTGCCGGATTTGGCATCCCGGAACCCGGAGCAATTGGCCGAGGAATTGGCCGTCTATGGGGAGCAGCATCGTGAGATTGCCGCTGAATTGGTTGCCCAGGCCCGGGTGCAGGCCACGGGCATTCCCCAGCGGCTGGGGGCTGGCCCGGTGCTGCCGGAGCTGGCCCAGGCCCCCGGGGTGCTGCTCTATGACATCGAATCGGACCCTGATGCCCGCGACGATTTCCTGCACGGGTTTCTGGTGCTGGAGGCCGATGGCGCGGGGGGATGGAAGGAGCAGAGTTGGCGCTACCAGCCGCTCCTGGCCCTGCAGGAGCATGGCGAGCAGCGCCTCTGGCAGCGGCTGAAGCGATTTTTGGATCGCTATCCAGACTGGCCCGTGCTGCACTACGGCGAAACCGAGGTGATCGGCCTGGTGCGGATGGCCCAGCGCCAGGGAGCCAGCGAGGTTGAAGTGCAGCGGTTGCGAGGCCGGATGCTGGATGTGCATGCGCGCCTGCGCAGCCACTGGCGCCTGCCGGTGAGCAGCTATGGGCTCAAGGCTGTGGCCGGCTGGCTGGGCTTCACCTGGAGCCAGAAGGGGGTGGATGGGGCCCGCTGCCTGCTCTGGTGGCGCCAGTGGCGCCACTGGCATCGTGGTGGTGATGGCCGCGGCCGGGCCAGTCGCCAGCAGTTGCAGCGGATATTCCTTTACAACCGCGACGACAGCCTGGCCACCTGGGCAGTGGTGCGCTGGCTGCTGGCTCAGACCTGACGCCCGGCCCCGGCCGGGGGATCCACCCAGGCTGGGGGGAGCGAGAGCTGCAGGATCGGCCCGTTGGGCTCCTGGCCCAGCCGTAACTCGTTGCGCTCTAGGGCCTGGCGCCGCACCAGGGCCAGGCCGATCCAAAGGCCCCCAGCCAAGGCCAACGCTGATGTGATTTGACCAGCCCGGCTGGCCGAATCGTCATCCAGGCCGAACAGCGGTGCCCCCGGGGTAGGCCCATCCGTCCCCTCCGAGCTGCTCCCGTACCAGCGCCTGAGCTGCTGTTTGACCCCGTCATAGGTGCTCAGCTTGGCGAGGGTTTCCTGGCCCACGTAGCAGCCTTTGCTGAGGCTGACCCGGTCCGCCAGCCCCAGCTCAAACGGGTTGGTGGAGTCGTTGATTTCCCAGGGCCAATCGGCCAGGCCCTGCTGGATCCGCCAGCGCTCCTGGTCCTGCGGGGAGAGAGGCGGCAGATCCGCCAGCCAGGGGGGCAGTTCCCCATCAGCCGGGATCACCAGCTGCTCGCCCAGTAGCCAGCTAGGGCTGGCATTTTCCAGGGCCAGCCAACGGCCTGCGGGGCTTTGGGGCCATTGATCCGGCCTCCCCTCGCCCAGGGGTGTGACCATCCGGGCTGGCATCACGGGCCCCAGACGCACCTGATCGGCGGGAAAGAGCACCCGATCCAGGGCCTGCCAGATGCTGGCTGGATCCCCACCGCTGATCAGCAGCCAGGCTCCGGCGTCATCGAGGAGTACCTCGGCGAGGCCCCGCAGGCGCCCGGTGGCGGTGATGCAGCAGGTGGGGATCCAGCTGCCGGCTGGGCAGCCGTCGATGGCGGCGCTGGTTTGGCCGTGCAGAACCCGGCGGGTGTCTGGCCCGTCCAGCCTGATCAGGCTGGCGGCTTGCTCGATCCGGCGAGGGCCTGCGGCTTGCCAGTCCCAGGGGCTCGGCTTCATGACGTTGCCAGTTCTGCGGCCAGTTCTGCGGCCAAAGCTGCCACCTCCGCCAGCAGGAACAGGCTGCGCATTTCCAGGCCTGCGGCCTGCATCGCCTCCTGGCCCCCTTCCTGGCGATCCACGATCGTCACCACCCGTTCGACCCGGTAGCCCGCCTCCCGCAGCTGCTGCACAGCCTTCAGGGCGGATCCACCGGTGGTGACGACGTCTTCCAGCACGGTTATGGGGCTGCCAGGTGCCGGTAGGGGCCCTTCCAGCCAGGCCCCGGTGCCATGGCCCTTCGCCTCCTTGCGCACGATCAGGGCGTCCAGGGGGCGCCCCCCCAGGGCGGCGGCCATGGCCACGGCGCTTACCAGCGGATCGGCGCCGAGGGTCAGGCCGGCCACCGCCTTGGCTTCCGGCTCCACCTGCTCCAGCAGTAGGGCCCCCAGCAGGGCCAGGCCGCTGCCGCTGAGGCTGACGGGCTTGCAATTCACGTAATGGTGACTGGTGCGTCCCGATGCCAGGGTGAAGTTGCCGTGCCGGTAGGCCTTGGTGGCCAGAAGAGGCAACAGCGCCATCCGCATCTCTGCGGGGGGAAGGGTGATGGCGGGGGAAAGGGTCGACAAGGCCTGGTTCAATCGAGATGGGTTGTCTAGTTTGCGGCCAACGACCCCCCGCCAGTTGAAGGGCCCATTGGATCCATGGCAAATACCAACCTGTTCAGCACCACCCTCTTCAGTGCCACCCGGCTCAGTGCCACCCTGCTCCTGGCAGGCGCCCTGCTGGTTCACCTGTTAGGTGAATCTGCCTGGGCTGGTCCGGTGGTGTGCACCACCACGCTCGAGCCCCCCCTGCTAAGTGGTGCGCGCAGCGGGGTTGGGGCCTCAGCAGGGGAGTTAGGAGTGGCCTCTGGTCCGGTTGAGGTCACCCGCTGCGGCCAGGTGCAGACCCCCCCTGCACTCATGGAAAAGCGCTTCTACAGCTTCAGGGCGCCCTATGCCCCCGGGGTGAGCCTCACCAATCAGATCACCGACCTCTTCGGCATTGCCCTGGGAGGAGTTGATGGCACCAGGGTGATGGGCCTGGGTTTTCCTGACCAAGCGATCGTCTGGGATGGCACCGCGGTGGAAAACACCTATCGGGTACTGCTTGAGCAACAAAGTGGGCCGATGCCCTGGCGCACCGTCGATGTGCCCAACGGTTACTCAGGCAGCCTTGGATCAGCTGGCCCAACCCAGCCCGCCCCAATCCAGCCCGCCCCAATCCAGCCAGGTGGCGGCTGGCAAGATGGGGGAGCGAGCTATCGAACCCCGGTTCGGGGTCTTTGGTAGCTCCGGATGGACGGGGGTCTAGCAATCTGGTGAATGCAGCGAACTCATAATTCGCCTTAGCCGAGTTCGATCCTCGGGACCCCCATTACCCATTCTCTATTCTCCATTCTCTACTGACGATTGGCTATTGAATATCTCCTATTTCATATTTGCTATTACTAAGAACCTGCCGATCGATCCCCAGCTCCTAGCCTCGCCCCAGTGCTGGCTTCCAGGGTGGGTCTTCCCGTGATTCAACTCCTGGCTCTGGTTATTCTTTTGGCCCTGCTGGCTTTTTTTGCCGCTGGGGAATTTGCCCTGATTCGCCTCAGACCAAGTCGGGTGCGCCAGCTGCAGGAAGGGGGCGAGGCCGGGGCCCTGGCCGTTGCCAAATTGCAGAGCCGGCTGCGGCGGGTGCTGGTGGCCACCCAATTGGGAGCGGCCCTCTCCCTGGTGGCGCTGGGTTGGGCCGGACGGGGCCTGGCTGAACAGCTGGGGGCGGCATGGGCGGGTCGGGGCCCCCTCGGCTCGGTTCCCCAGGGGTGGCTGGATGCTGTTGTCTTTCTGCTCCTGGTGCTGTTCGCCACGGTTTTTGGGGGGGTATTGCCCAAGGCCTGGGTGCTCCATCGCCCGGAAGTCTCTGCCCTGCGGCTGGCGCCGCTGCTGGATTCTGTGATTCGCAGCCTGATGCCCCTGCTTTCCCTGGTGGAGCGCTTCAGCGCCGGGCTGCTGCGCTTGCTGGGGCTACCGCGCAACTGGGATGAACTTGTGCCCGTGCTCTCCGCCGGTGAACTCGAAACCCTGATTGAAACCGGCAGCGTCACAGGGCTGATGCCCGATGAACGCAGCATCCTTGAAGGGGTGTTTTCCCTGCGGGACACGCTGGTGCGGGAGGTGATGGTGCCCCGCTCCGGCATGGTCACTCTGCCCGTGGATGTCAGCTTCGCTGAGTTGATGCGGGAGGTGCACGACACTGCCCACGCCCGCTTTCCGGTGATTGGCAGCTCCCTAGACGATGTGCGGGGCATGTTGGATCTGCGCCGCCTGGCCGATCCGATCGCCAGGGGGCTGCTCACGGCCGAAACCCCTTTGGCTCCCTACATCACCCCGGTGGCTCGGGTGCAGGAGAGCACTCCCCTAGCCGAGTTGCTACCCCTGATCCGCAGTGGTCAGCCCCTGCTGGTGGTGGTGGATGAGCATGGAGGCACGGAGGGCCTGGTCACGGTGGCTGACCTCACCAGCGAGATCGTCGGTGACGAGGACGACTCACTCGAGTCAGCCCAGGACCTCCAGCAACTCGCCGAGGGCTGCTGGTCTGTGGCCGGGGATCTCGAGATCTTTGAGCTCAACAGGCAACTGTCCCTGCAGTTGCCTGAAGCGGATGGACACCACACGCTGGCGGGTTTTCTCCTGGAACGGCTCCAGCACATCCCGGCTCCGGGGGAGGGTCTGCGCTGGAAGGGGCACCAGTTTTTGGTGCTGGCCATGAATGGCCCCCGGATTGAACGGGTGCAGATCGAGCGTCCGGTGGTGGATTCCCCCGCCGCCGAGGAGAATTAAGCCGCCTGGGCGGCTCCCTGCACCGATAATGCCCCCAGTCGAGAGCCTTGCCTTGATCCCTGTGCGCGTGGGTGTCATCGGCATCGGCAACATGGGCTGGCACCATGCCCGGGTTCTCAGCCTGATCAAGGACGCCCAGCTGGTGGGTGTGGCCGATCCGGATGCGGCCCGCGGCCAGCTGGCCACCCAGCAGTTTCGCTGCCGTTGGTTTCCGGACTATGGAGAAATGCTGGCCGAGGTGGATGCGGTGTGCATCGCTGTGCCCACCCTGTTGCACCACCGGGTAGGCCTGGCCTGCCTCAAAGCAGGGGTGCATGTGCTGATTGAGAAACCGATCGCCGCCAGTCAGCAGGAGGCCCTCGAACTCATCCAAGCCGCCGACCAGGCGGGCCGCCTGCTCCAGGTGGGGCATATCGAGCGCTTCAATCCGGCCTTCCGGGAGTTGGTCAAGGTGGTGGCCAATGAGGAGGTGGTGGTGCTGGAAGCCCGCCGCCACAGCCCCAATCCCGACCGGGCCAACGACGTGTCGGTGGTGCTCGACCTGATGATCCACGACATCGACCTGGTGTTGGAGTTGGCCGGTGCCCCCGTGATCCGCTTGGCCGCAGCCGGGGGGCGCACGGCCGCCGGACCGATCGACTACGTCAACGCCACGTTGGCCTTTGCCAATGGAGTGGTGGCCAGCCTGACGGCCAGCAAGATGGCCCACCGCAAGATTCGCAGCCTCAGTGCCCACTGCCGCGGCAGCCTGGTGGAAACCGACTTCCTCAACCGCACCCTGCACATCCACCGCCGGGCCCATGAATCGGTCAGCGCCGACCACGGTGAACTGGTGTATCGCTCCGATGGCCTGATCGAGGAGGTGAGTACCACCTCAATCGAGCCTCTCTACGCCGAGCTGGAGCATTTTCTTGAGTGTGTTCGCGGCGTTGAGGTTCCCCAGGTGGATGGTTTACAGGCATCGAGGGCCCTGCAGCTTGCCGATTTGATTGAGCAGTGCGTTGAACAGCCCAACTTGTGCATGAGCCTGGGGGAGCCGATCTAAGCGAGGCTGCCTTCGGCGAGTTGGCGCAGGGCCTCCAGTTGCCAGTGGCGGCAGTCTGCCGGTGAGGAGAGGTAGAAGCCATCCCAGGCGTCTGCCTTGTGCTGGCCATACTGCTCTGGCGCGATGGTGGGGTGCCGTTGTTGCCAGCCCACCCGCACGGCGTGACCGATAACTACATCCAGCACGAGGTCATTGTCGAAGATCACCGCAGGGTTAGCCCCCACGAAGGCGATCAGGGTGATCAGGGTTTCGGTGCAGAGCTGGCGGTAGTCCGGCGCTTCGATCTTGCTCAGCAGGTGATCCACAAGAGCGGCGAAGTTGTGTTCCCCCGGGGTCTTCTCGCTCAGCAGCGGAGCGCTGTCGAGCCGGTTGCGCTTCTCGAGTTTGTCGCCGATGACGATGCCGCGGCAGTGGTGCAGCAGGTCCCAGATGCCGGGGTAGAAATCGCGAGGCACCCTGCCCAGGGCGCCGAGGCGCAGTCGGTGCTGCAGCCAGCAGCCCCCCTTGGGCAGCTCAGCCTGGGGAGCGGGCACGGCCCAGCGCACCCGCCCGCTCACATTCAGTTGCTCCTTGCGTTGCAGGGCGGCCTTGGCGTGCTCCAGGTCGGCGAGCACGGCCCGCAACCGGCGCTGGATGGCGTGGGGAGGCTGGTCGCAGAGGGCTTCAAAGGCGTCGCTCGGGCTGAGATCGGCTTCGGTGGCCAGTTCACCGGTGAGCAGCAGCAGCAGCTGGCCCAGTTGCAGGGTGAGGCTGCCACTGAGCAGGTCTGGCTCGCGGCGGGCCAGGCCATCGAGGGCCAGCAACAGTTCCTGCTGCAGCATCCACTCCCGGCCGTCCTCACCGCTGAACCGCTTGATCATCCCGGCGATGCTGGCGCTGCCCTGGGGTGCGCTGATCCGGGAATCGCTGGTGTAGTTCCGCCCCACCACCACCTGCTTCTGGCGCACCAGCAGGTCGATGAGGGCATCCTCCAACTGGGGATGCACCAGGTCGAGGGACCCAGCGACCCGTCGCACCACGTTCCAGTCGGCTTCGGCCAGGGCGCGGCGGTAGACCTCCTCGAGCAGATCCCGCAGTCGCACGGGCTGGTTGCCGGCGGGCCCCTGCAGGCGGGAATCGGGCCCCAGGCGCCGCACCAGCTGCTCCAGCACCTCCCCCTGTTCCTCCAGGGACGCACTGCGCCAGAGCCGCTCTGCCAGTTCGCCGATGCTGATGTCGTCGCGCTCGAGCTCCTGCTCCTCCCGGGCGGAGAGGGGGGCCTCCCTGGTGCTGGCCCGCAGGGGGATGGGTGCCGGAGGCTCTGGCTTGGATTCCGGGCCGGCCTGGGGCGGCAGGGCGACCCAGCTGCCCTGCTCCACCAGCTCAGCCAAGGGGGCCAATTGCACGGGCACGCCGTCCAGCAGGCCCGCCTGCAGGTTGCGTCCCAGCCGCAGAAAGGCCTCGGGGTTGGCCTGGAAGGCCCCCGGAGCTACCGGCACCAGCAGCAGCGGTGAGCCGCTGCCCCGCCAGTGACGCTGTAGCAGGCGCAGTTCAGCCCGCACGGTGTCGACCAGCTGTTCGGGGTCGTCGGCCAGATAAAAGGTGTCCTCCTCCAGGACGGCGGGCAGAAAGGCGTGCTGGCTTTCGACCTGTCTCTCGACTTGACTGTCGCCCTGACTGCCGACTTGGCGGTAGAGGCGGGCTGTGGCCATGGTTTCCATCCGCACTCGGGGATGGCCAGTGAGCCCGAGCCTGGGGTTGGCTCCCACCTGGGCCAGCCGCTGGGCCAGGGCCCGGGAGCTGCCGATCTGCACGGGGCCAGGGTTGGCGCTGTCCTGGGCCACGGGCAGACCCGCTGCCTGCAGGGCCGCGGCGATGGCGGCATTGCCCGGCACCAGGGCGACGAGCACCTGCTGGGCGCCGAGGGGGCTGGGCCGACGGCGTCCGATCGGATCCAGGTCATCCGGGGTGATCAGTCCATGCAGGAGCAGGTCGGAGAGCCAGGTGAGGCTCTGGGTCCACAGCAGGGGCACGTTGGAATTGGCCACCCGGCGCTGACTGCCCGGCTGGCGCCGTTCGGCCTCGATCGCCTCCGCGGGCACCAGGTAGAGCTCGGGCAGCAGCGCACCCCCCTCCTGGTCGAGGCTTACCGCCGCCAGTCGCTGGCGCCACTGGCGAGCTTCCTGCCAGCGCTCCTCGCAACAGGCGGTGATCAGCTCGTAGGCCCAGAACAGGGGCCACTCGCACTCGAGGTGCTCGAACTCGGCCAGTTCCTCCCGCTCGTAATGCAGACGGGTGTGGTCTTCGACCACGGTCTGGTGGCCGTCGCGGCGGAAGCGCTTGTAGCCGTAGGTGCCCCCCAGTTCCGTTCGGATCTTGGTCCAAGTGCGCTGGCGGAGCTGGGGATCTTCCACGGCCCAGGCGGGATAGCCAATCACCGAGAGGCAGGCACTGTCGACTTCCTTGCTGGCTGATTCCCGCGGCAGCAGGCTTCGCAGGGCGCGGCGCAGCCGCACGATCGCGTCGTGGGGGATCACCAGACAGCAGCTGTTATCGCCGTGGGGGCCGAATAGGTCGAGGCCCTCCAGGGATTCAAGGGCCGCTTTCACCAGGCCGATCGAGCTGGCGTTGCGCTCGGGTTGGCCGTGGTTGCCCTTGTCACCCCGCTCCCAGATGCCGTAGTCGGCGATGCGGTAGGCGCGGGCCACGTAGTACACGAGGTTTTGCACGAAGTCGCACTCGTGGCTGCTCTGCAGCACCACCAGCCCCGAGCGGGTCAGCTGGGCCAGCTGCAGCAGGAACAGGGCGGTGGCGTCGAGCTGGAGATGGCCCCAGCCGTCGTCGGCAACCACCGGACCTCCGGTGGCCGTGTCGAACTTGGCGTGGATGGCATGCAGCCGGTGCAGGCTGTGCTTGAAGCGCTCCACCTTCGTCGCCTGGCGCAGCATGGCGTTGAGCAGGCCACGCATCAGCTGCAGCACCCGGGCTTCCAGCTCGTAGACCCGCCGGCTTGGTCCCCGCAGCCGCCGATGGGCGAGGGCCAGCCCCCAGACGCATTGGATTGAATAGACGCAGTCGCGCACCCAGGCATCGCCGTAGTTGCCGTGCACGGTGTGGGCCGTGCTGGCGGGCAGCAGGCCGGTGATCGGATGCTGGCGGGCCAGCACCACCCGATCGATCTGGCCATCGAGCTCCTGCAGCACCGCCCAGGCCTGGTCAGGATGGGTGGCATCCAGGCCTGACTCGTTGGTCGAACCGGTGGTTTCGAGCGAACCTGTCATTTGCAGGGATTGCGGCAGGGATTGGGCCATGGATGTCCCAGTGCCAGTGGCAAGCCAGCCATAGATTCTCCTCTTCCACCGCACCCCTGATGGCAGCAACGGCACCCGAATCTGTCCGCACCGGCGTCCTAGGGGTTCCGGTAAATGTCTCCCCCGACGTGTTCCAGGCCGCTCTGGCCCTCCATGCCGGCGGCGGCGGCCAGATCGTCACCTTGAACGCAGAAATGACGATGGCCGCTCGGTTGGACCCGGAGCTCGGCTCAGCCATCGCCGCGGCAGATTTGGTGATCCCCGACGGGGCCGGCGTGGTGTGGGCCCTTGGGCTGCAGGGGTACCGGGTGCGTCGCAGTCCCGGCATCGAGCTTGCCCGGGAGCTGTTGGTGCATGCGGCCTCTAAGGGCTGGCGCGTTGCCCTGGTGGGGGCCTCGCCGGCGGTGATGGAGCGGCTCACGACTCGGCTGGGCCAGGAGTTGCCCGGGCTGAAGTTTGTACTTACCGCCCACGGATACCAGAGGGAGGAAGCCTGGCCTGGCTTGGAACAGCAGCTCGTTGGAGCCAGACCAGACCTGGTGCTGGTGGCCCTCGGGATCCCCCGGCAGGAAACCTGGATTCAGCGGTTGCCCGGCCGGCGGGGCGGCATCTGGATGGGGGTGGGCGGCAGCTTTGACGTTTGGGCTGGGGTCAAAAAAAGAGCTCCCAGCTGGATGGGCGCTCTGCAGATCGAATGGTTGTACAGGCTGATTCAGGAGCCCAGTCGCTGGCGCCGAATGCTGGCCCTGCCAGAATTTGCATGGGCAGTGTTGCGGCAGCAATAAATATCAGCTGCGCGCTTTTGGCGTGGTTCCTGTGGATGGAGCAACGTGATTAGGCAAGCCAGGGGTGACCTACCCGCCCTAGCGAAGCCCACAGGTTCAGCGAAAGCCCACTGGCTCAGCGAAAGTCCACTGGTTCAGCGGAAGCCGACAGAGGCCTGCCACACGAAGGCCAGCAGCAGGAAAAACAGGGGAATAATCGGCAGTATGTCCACCAGGGGACCAAAGGCCTGGTAGGCCTCAGGCAGCTGGGCCATGGTCTGCAGGGCGTAGGCGGCCATCCCGAAAATCACTGAGCTAGAGGCGGAAGCTACCACGTGTGGGCGGCTGGAGAGTTGGCTTCCCAGGGAGTGAAATCTTCTGCAAAACAGCCCTCTTCGATGGCCCGAGCCATGGCGCTGCTGAAGCGCACCAGCTGGGTGATGTTGTGCAAGCTCAGCAGGATCTTGCCCAGCAGTTCTTCGCTTTTGATCAGGTGGTGCAGGTAGGCCCGGCTGTGCTGGCGACAGGCCGGGCAGGGGCAGCTCCGGTCGAGGGGGCTGTGGTCATGGCGGAAGCAGGCGTTCTTAAGATTCCAGCGTTCGCCGCCTACCAGGGCCGCCCCATGTCGGCCCAATCTGGTGGGGATCACACAATCAAACAGATCGAAGCCGTGGGCCACGGCAAGGGCCATTTCCCTCAAGGTGCCAACTCCCATCAGGTAATGGGGTTTCGCTTCGGGCAGCAGGGCCCCGACCTGACGCACGATGCGATGCATCTCCTCGGTGGGCTCGCCCACGCTCACGCCGCCCACGGCGATTCCCGGCAAGTTCATGGAGGCCACCACCCGGGCCGACTCCTGGCGCAGGTGGGGGAAGCAGCCCCCCTGCACGATGCCGAAGAGGGCCTGGTTGGGGGCGGTGTGGCTGGAGATGCAGCGCTCCAGCCAGCTGTGGGTGCGGCGAGTGGCGGTGGCCACCTCCGCCTCACTGGCTGGATAGGGGGGGCACTGGTCGAAAGCCATGGCCACATCGGCTCCCAACAGCTCCTGGATCGCCATTGCCCGCTCGGGCGTCAGCTCGATGCGGGCGCCGTCGCGGGGAGAGCGGAACACCACACCCTCGTCGTTGATCGTGTTGATCTGGTCCAGGCTGAAAACCTGGAAACCGCCCGAATCGGTGAGCATGGGCCCGTGCCAGCCCATGAAGCGGTGTAGACCGCCGGCATCGGCCACGATCTGCTCACCCGGCTGGAGGTGCAGGTGAAACGTGTTGGAGAGCACCATCTGGGCCCCGGTGCCGCGGAGCTGGTCGGTGGTGATGCCCTTGACAGTGGCCAGGGTGCCCACCGGCATGAAGCGGGGGGTTGTGACCTCGCCGTGGGGGGTGTGGAAGCAGCCGCAGCGGGCGCGGGTGCGCGGGCAGCGGGCCGTGATTTGGAAGGAGAAGGGGGGTGGGAAGCTGATTAGGCCGAATCCGTGCTGTTCAGACGCTAGGTGTCGCTTGCCGAAGCTCTTGCCCGCCCTGACTCCAGGTTGGCTGGCCGACCTGGCCGGGGCCTGGATTTTTTATTCCGTGTTGCCTGCCTGGCCCTGGATAACGCCGCGCTTTGAGCGCATCGCCCGTTTCGGCCCGCTGATCGGCCTGGTGATTGGCGGCCTGCAGGGGTTTTTCTGGTGGCTCACGGCCGGCTGGCTGCCGCTTGGCGCCCAGGTGGCCCTGGCGCTGGCCCTGGCCCTCCTGCTCACCGGGGGCCTCCATCTCGATGGGGCCATGGATACGGCCGATGGTTTGGGGGCCGGCCCCCGGGCCTTGGAGGCCATGGCGGACAGTCGGGTCGGGGCCTTCGGTGTGCAGGCCCTGGCTTTGCTGCTGCTGCTGCGGGCCGCAGCCCTGCTCTGCCTTGCGGGGGCAGCTCCGCTGGCCCTGGTGTGGGCGGCTTTCTGGGGCCGCATGGCCCCCCTGGTGGCCATGCACGGCTTCCCCTACCTGCGGGAGCAGGGCAGCGCCGGTTTTCATCGCCAGCACTGGCGGGGGTTGGGGGCGGAACTGGTGCCGGCGCTGGTGGTCCTGCTGGTGGCCCTGCTGGGCTGGGTTTGGGCGGCCTGGCCCCTGCCCGATGGCTGGGGGCTGGTGCCGGCCCTGTTGGTGCCCCTCTGGCTGGGGAGGCGGCTCGGTGGGCACAGCGGCGACAGCTACGGCGCCAGCGTGGAGTGGGCCGAGACCCTGGCTCTGCTGCTCAGTGGTTTGGGGCTGAGGCTGGCAGCCTGAGGCAGAACGCATTGCCCTGGCCGGGCAGCTCCGGGGCGATTGCGGCCGGCGGCAGCACCAGGCTCAGCTCGCCGCCAAGGTTGCGGGCCAGGTCCCTGGCCAGGGCCAGGCCCAGCCCCGTGCCTGCGCAGGTCTGACCCTGACGGCCCCGAAAGCCCCGCTCGAAGATCGCCTCCCGTTCTGCCGCGGCGATCGGTTCGCCGGCGTCCCACACGGTCAGCTGCCAGGGGCCCTGGGGGAGGGGCTGGCAGAGCGGTTGGCAGAGCTGCTGGCAGTGGAGCCCGATGGCTATTCCTGGCGGGCTGTACCGGAAGGCGTTCTCGAGCAGGTTGGCCAGGATTTCCGCCACGGCGCCGCTGTCTCCGCGCCAGCTGGGCATGCAGGCCGGAGGGTGCCAGGGCCGTCCCTGTAGAGACGCGGTGGCGGCCGACCGCTGCAGCAGGGGCTCGAGCCACTCCCGCAACGGTTCGCCTTCGGGCCCGATCAGGGCGGGCGGCAGCAAAAGCAGGGGCTGGGCGGTCTCGCCCGAGACCGTCGGGGTGTCCGGGGAGCCCAGTCGGCTCAGGGCATCGATATAGCGGTTGAGCTGGCGCTCCTCCGCCAGCAAGCCCTCGACCAGCGGCCGGTTCTGGCCGTCCTGGTCGAGGCGGCGCAGGAGGAGTTGGCCAAAGGTGCGAAGCGCCGCCAGGGGGTTGCGCAACTGGTGCAACAGGACGTTGAGCTCGGCCTCCTGCCGTCTGAGGGTCTGCTGCAGTTGCTGTTGTTCCAGATCCAGGCAGAGGGCTTCGGTCAGGCAGAGGGCAACGGCCTGCAGTCGCTGGCCGAGGCCTTCAGGCCAGGGCACCGAAAGGGTTTCCACCTGGATGGCTCCAAGCAGCACGTTCTGGTGGCGCAGCGGCAGCCAGCGGCGTTTTTCGGCCGGGGCCCGCAAGGTGCTGTTTGCTTCCACGGCCGGCAGGATGCGGCTGGTGATCGGCCACTGGCCAATGGGCACCAGGCTTGGCCCCCTGCTATTGCCTGGCCCCCTGCTAGTGCCTGGCTCAGTGCCATTGCCGGGCCCGGTGCCAATACCAGGCTCAGTCACGTAGACAACGACGGAGTGCACATCACTCCTGTCGGCAAATTGGGCCAACTGAAAGCTCAGCAGGGCTGAAAAGCGCTTTGAGACTTGCATTTGGGGCCCCAACCGCCAACTTGCTGCTCAGAAATGGCAGCAAGTGGTGAAATCAGTAAAAAAAGTCTTAAGATCCAGGGGTCGACCAAGGCGACGCGGTCCGCATGCGGGCAGCGGCTCAAAGTTGCGACGCCCTCACCCCCAGTTGCGGTTTTCAGCAATTGAGGCTACAGCAGAGGAAGATTCGACTTCTCGCCGATCCGTTCTCCCTGTTGTCCCCTTCCCGAATGGGCGGGTTGGGGAGTCATTGACCTCCGGGCCAGCTGATCCTTGTGGACAACTGAACGTTTGGCGACGCCCCTCTTTCCGGTTATCCGGTTTGAGGGGCTTGCTGAGTCACGGACCCTGCGCATGTCTTGCGTTCCCATGGTCCCTTCCCAACCCTCGGGTTTCTTTTCGTCCCCTCAATCCTCCCCAGCGGGAGCAGTTCAATGTCCAAGAAGCGCAAGCGGATCAGCCGTCGCCGGCTCGCAGGCCAGCGGGTGCTGGCGCACGTTCCCACTTTCAAACTGGAGACTGGCTCCCACAAGCCGGTCACCGCAGCCCGTCGCTACATCGCTGAGGAGCTGCTGGAGCCGCCTGCGATCCTCAATGTGCGCCGCAATGAACACACCACCGATCGCTTCTTCTGGGGCGAAAAGGGCCTGTTTAGTGCCCAGTACGCCGAGGAGAATCACTTTCTGTTCCCCTCCCTGCGCACCATTGTCGATCGCATCGGTGAAGAGGTGTTGTTTGAAGGCATCGAAGCCCTCGCTGCCGATGACTGGGAGGAGATGGAGGAGTACGAATACGCCTTCGTCTGAGCCTGGCTATTCAGCCAGACCACTGCTCCCCTAGGTAATCCCGCAGGGCTGGAAACAGGCTGCTGTCGATGGTGTGACCCCCGGCAAAGCTGATCAGGTCGGCGTCTATGCCGCTCCTGCCCAGTTGCTTCTGCAGCATTTCACTGGCCCCATAGGGCACCACCGGATCCTGCTCTCCATGGGTTAGCAGGATTTTTTTGATGGCCTGATCACCGGGTTGCCAGTTGGGATGGGGGTAGCCGCTGCAGCTGATCAGGCCTGCCAGGGCCAGGCCTTCGCCTGTCGTGGCCACATCCAGGGCCATCGCGGCGCCCTGGGAAAAGCCCAGCAGCACGGTCTGCCCTAGGGGCACCTCGGTGGCCAAGGCTTCCAGCCGCGTGCGCAGGCTGGTCCGGGCCGCTGGTAGCTGGGGCCAGTTGGGCTCTTCCAGGTCATACCACTGGCGCCCTTGACCGCTGGGATGGCCCAGGGGTGCCCGCAACGCCACCACGCTCACCGCTGGACCGACCAGCAGGTCGGCCAGGTCGAGCAGGTCATCGGCATCGGCCCCCCAGCCGTGCAGCAGCACCAGCCGCTGCTCGCTGCGATCAGGGCCGCGTCGGATCACTCCGGCGTCGGGAGCGCCAGTTGCTTTGTTGTCAGGGGTCACGATTGGGTCGCTGCTGCTGCTTAGGTTGGCTCCCAAACCCGCTCTCCGGCAGCCATGGCCCCCACGGCCCTTCTCAGCGTGTCCAACAAGGAGGGATTGGTGCCCCTGGCCCAGGGCTTGGTAGGGGCTGGCTACCAGCTGATTT
>NZ_JAGQCQ010000269.1:0-5322 GCF_024346275.1 Cyanobium sp. BA20m-p-22 | reverse complement strand
CATCGAGGCCTCATCACGGAGCGCACCGATGCGAATGGCGCGCAGTCCATCGGGGCCAGCGGCAAACAGGCGCTGGTGCCAGTGGTTCAGCGTCGTCAGGGTGAGGGGCGACTCCAGGCTGCTGGTCGCCTCCAGTAACACATCCAGCAGGCCCTCCACCTGGGCGTTGGCGGCCGGCTGCCCCTCGGCCAAGGGAAGGCGCAGCCGGCGGGCGATTGAAGAGCGAACCTGGCCGGGATCGAGCAGCTCGCCTTCAATGGCGGCCGTGCCCAGGCTCTCGCGGCCCAGCAAGGCCGAGATCGCCTCGCGATCGAGCGGGGGCTCCAACGTCTCCAGCCGGCTCAGCAGCTCCTGGCGTGCAGCGCGGGCCTGCTCCAGCCTCGGTTCCAGAGCGGAGCCCTTCCAGCGGAACTGGGGCCAGTCGGGCTGCTGCCAGATCCAGGATGAAGCCATTACTGCAGCCTAATCGTCTCATCAGGTGAAGCGGTTGGCAGCAGGGAATCGCTTCATGGCCGTTACCGCGGCGGCTGGGGGTATGCGCTCAAATCGCCAGGCAGTTTGCGGCTCTTCCCCACCGGCGCTAATTGGATCAGCTACGAGCAGCCCTCCTCATGGTCCGGGCGGCCTCAAGGGCTGCGCCAGTCAGCCGGACTGGTGTGTTGGCTGCGCTGCGCCTCCCTATGGCCAGTGATGATTCCGACGTGCCGGGAAGCGGCCTGTGCCGGCCGTGTTGTCAGCAGGAAGGGCGTTAGGGCCACCTATTGTCAAAACACGTCAGCAAAATGGCGTTTTCTTAACTGGTGCCAAGCGTCGTGTCAGCTTCCCGCAGCTTCCTGCAACCGCTGCCTCCTGCCCAAGAGCTGGAAACAGTGGCGGTCATGCGGGCTCTGGCCGCCGCCAACCGCGCCTTGGCAGAGCTCAAGGGACGGGCGGCCACGATCCCCAACCAAGGGATCCTGATCGACACCCTCGCACTGCAGGAGGCCAAGGCCAGTTCCGAAATCGAGAACATCGTCACGACCCAAGATGAGTTGTTCCAGTTGGGCCTGTTCCCGGACGGTCTGGAATCGGGTGCGGCCAAGGAGGTTGCCCGCTATCGGGACGCCATCAAGCTCGGGCTGACGCAGCTGCTGGACACGGGCGGATTGATTCGCAACGCCACGCTCATCGACATGTACCGGTTCCTGAAGGCACGCAGCGATGGTTTTCGCTCAACGCCAGGCACCGCCCTGATGAACGACAGGACGGGGGAGGTGATCTACGTGCCTCCACAGGACCGCAACGAAATCATCACCGCAATGTCATCACTGGAGGCGTTCATCAACGATGATGAGATCTGCCAACTCGATCCACTGATCAAGATGGCACTTATCCATCATCAGTTCGAGAGCATCCATCCCTTTGCCGATGGAAATGGCCGAATCGGGCGCATCCTGAACGTTCTCTACCTGACCAGAACAGGATTGCTGGACATCCCAATCCTCTACCTCAGCCGCCATATCAACCAGCACAAAGCTGAGTACTACCGGCTGCTCCAATCTGTCAGAGAAGAGGGCGACTGGGAGGCCTGGGTGCTCTATATGCTTAAGGCCGTCGAGAAGACCTCCAGAACGACCCTTGCTCTGGTGGAAGGAATCCGGAAGCAGATGGCAGATGTGAAGCAGCGCATGCGCACCCATCTCCCGAAGCTCTACTCCCAGGATCTGCTGAACAATCTCTTCCGCCACCCCTACACCAGGATTCAATTCGTCCGGGATGACTTGAGCGTGACCCGGCAGACAGCCGCCGACTACCTGGAGCAGTTGCTGGAAAAAGGTTTCCTGGAGAAACACAAGTCTGGTCGGAGCAACTATTACGTCAACACGGCCTTAGTGGCCTTGTTCCTGCAGGTCTCAGAAGGCCCCTGACGGGGCTTAGCCGCCCTTCGCTGGCGCCCCATGGCACCGCACATCCTGATGATCCAGCGCATCACCCTGCCCTGCAGTGATCACGCCTACTGCTTCCGCACCCTGGAGTTCCTGTGCGAGGAGGCCTCGGCCCACCGCCCGGCTCCTCTGGAGCGGCTGGAGCAGCTCTGCTCTGATCTGCTCTTTGAGCGGCAGGAGGCCAGGCTGCGGCTGGGGCGCTCTCTGTTGCCCGTAGCCGGCGGCCTCAAGCCAGCACTGGCAACAGAGCAGCATTGCCAGGCGTTCTTTTATCGCTGCGCCGGCGGCGCCGAAATGGATCTGGTGATCGACCACCCCGGTGGTGAGCGCTGGGCCATCGAGGTGAAGCGCAGCCTCACTCCGGCCCTCAGCCGAGGCTTTCACCAGGCCCGCGTCGACCTCGACCCCCAGCACTGTTTCGTGGTGATCCCCCGGGATGGTCGCTTCCCCCTGGCGCCAGGCGTGGAAGCTCTGGGCCTGGCCGAGCTGGCGGGATGGCAACCACTTTCCTGCCCCCCAGATCGCGTCACAATTGCCCAGGCCGTTGCGTTTGATCCATGCCCGCCGCAGATCTGCTCGAGCTGGGGCGCCGCGGGCGTATCGCCGAGCTGGCCCAGCAGGCTGAGCAGGCCCGGGCCGCTGCGGGCTGGGATGGGGCCGCCGCCTTGGAGCTGGCCGCCGCCTGGCTTCTGGCCGGCGACCGGCGCCAGGCCGATCTGGCCGTTCTAGAAGCCGACCAGCTCGCCCCCTACCTCGCCCTGGTGCCCGACCCCTGGGGCCTCTGGCCGGCGCCGGAGCCCCCGGCCCCAGCCGATCCAGCCCTGCTGGCCCTGGCCGAGCGTCTGCGCAGTTGGCGCCAGCCCGATAGCCAGGCCCTCTGGCAGCAGCTCCTCCCCCAGCTCCAGGCCGACTGGCGCGCCGTCCTCGAGCCGCCCCTGCTGGATGTGCTGCTGATCCTGGGCCGGGCCAGCGCCCTGCCAGGGGCCGCCCCCCTGCAGCCGCCCCTGGGGGATGCCCTGGTGGGGCTGGTGAGCGATGCCGAGATCGCCGCCGAACCCGCGGCCAGCAACCGCTTCTGGCAGCTGCTGGCCACCATCCGCCCCCACTGGCCCCTGGCCCGCATCCGCGCCGCCGACCTGGCCCTGGCCCGCGGCGAACTGGAGGCCAGCGGCCGCTGGCTGGCCGATCCGCCGGCTGAGGCCCTCAGCAATCCCTGGTTCTTCGATGTGGCCGCCCGCCAGGCCGTGGCTGCCGGCGATGTCGCCGCCGCCCTCGACGCCTGGGCTGAGGCGATCCGCATCGCCCAGGCCGATCCCAGCAGCGCCCCGGCCGAGATCTTCGAGCATCGTTGCCGCGAGGCCCGCCGTGGCCCCGGCGTGCTGCAGGTGCGCAGCCTCACCAACCGCGGCGAGCAGGCCGCCGCCCTGGCGCTGCTGGAGCGTCTCCTGGTCGACGACCCCCAGTGGCAGCCGTTGCGCAGCCTGCGCGAGCAGATTGGGCAGGCTGGGCAGATTGGCCAGAGCCAACAGGTACCCGCGCCAGCCCCCGCACCCGCAGCTCAGCCAACCGCCACCGGCTTCGAAGCGCTGCTGGAGAGGGCCACGGCCCGGCTGCAGGCGCTCGGGGGATCGCTACCCCAGCCCGTTGCCGACACGGCCAGCTCGGCTGACCTCGCCGCCGAACTCAGCAGCCTCGAGCGCAGGCTCAGCGACTACGAGGCCCGCTTCGCCCTGGCTTAACCCTGCTGTTCCAGCCGCTCCAGCATGGCCTGGATCAGAGCTTCGGCCCGCTGCAGTTGCTGTTGCTGGCTCTGCAGCGTCTGCTCTTGCTGCTGGTGGGCCAAAAAGTAAAACTCCAGCTCCTCCTGCGCCTGCTGCAGCATCAGCAGGTTGAGCTCCGCCTCGTCGCGCGCTTCCTCCAGCTGGCTCTGCAGGCCGGCGATCTCCCCCTGCAGCTGCTGGGGATCGCTATGGGCACTTGTGGCGGTGATGGGCAGCCTGCTCAATTAGGCGATACCTTAATCATCCAAAAGCAAAAAACCAGTGGCTGTAGCTGATGATCAGCCTGTCCACATTGCTCCCACGGCCCGGGCACCCCATGTGGAGCACCGGGTATTCACCGAGTTTCCGGCTTTTCAGGCCTTTCTGCAGAGCAGCCTGCCCCTCTGGCCCAGCCAGGTTCAGCAAGCCCTGCGGCTGATTGCCCTCAACGGCATCGTCGATCCGCTCACCGATACCGCGGTGAGCGCCGCGTCCCTTGGCCTGGCTGGCGCCAACTACCGCGAAACCCTCATTCACAACGGCTGCCTGTCGCGGCACCGCGCCGTGCTGCTAGTGCTGCAGGAGCTGCTCAAGGCTGGCCGGATCCCCCCTGTAGAGCAGCTCGAGCTCTACTGCCCCGAGGCGATCACCCCCTTCGCCTCCGTGTTGCGTCAGCTCTTTCCCAACCTGCTGGGCAGCGAATACATGCCCGACCGGGCCGACCCCCAGCGCAAGCACTTCCCCCACCAGGACCTCTGCGAGCTCACCCTGCCCCAGGCCTGCCTGGATCTGGTGGTTTGCAATGAGTTGTTCGAGCATCTCTACGATCTCCCCGCTGCCCTCAGCGAAATCGCCCGCATCCTGCGCCCCGGTGGCTTCCTGATCTCCACCTGCCCCTTCGCGTATGACCGGATCGGCACCATCGTGAAGGCCCGCCACCGCCCCGGTGCCACCCCCGGTGTGGCCAGCGAAGCGGAGCTACTGATGGAGCCCGAGTTCCACGGCGACCCCGTACACCCCGAGCAGGGCAGCCTCGTGTACCAAATCCCCGCCTGGGAG
Organism: Cyanobium sp. BA20m-p-22; assembly: GCF_024346275.1. NCBI lineage: Bacteria > Bacillati > Cyanobacteriota > Cyanophyceae > Synechococcales > Prochlorococcaceae > Cyanobium > Cyanobium sp. BA20m-p-22. Next base: position 578 of record NZ_JAGQCQ010000269.1, on the reverse strand, counting down.
CTGCTCGACCAGGCCCGCAGCGCCGGCCTTAGCGACGCCGCCATCCACTGGATCGCCGCACCCAGCTACGGCGTGCTCGGCCAGGAGCTGCCCGCCGTGATGGTGCTCGTGGCGCAACGCCGCTGAGCAAGACCTTCACGCCATCACCTCCCTTGGCATTGAGCACTGAAGTAGTATTAATTCTTGGATTTTCTTAGATCGCCACGTGCGGGTAAGGGTGATTTAGATAGTTTTGAATCCAACGAGGCCGCAGCTGTGAGTACCTGCACCGCTGTTGTGAAGCAGGTCGGCGATTGGTGGATCGGCTGGATGTAAGGAGTGTCTGGCGTGAATGAGCTGATCGGCATGAGCCGCTACCAACCGCGTGTTTGTGTTCACCGAGGTCGATCAAGCGGCTGTTGTGGCCTACTACGTATGGTGCATAGCGAGCACGAGCAAGCCCGCGGCTTCTATGAGCACCTGATTCCGGAGTTCTAGCGTTCACCCACCGATCCGCGGCACCTGCTGCTGCTCAAGGGCCTACGCCGCCATCGTCTTTGGATGCGTACACACTGCCAAACACCAGCGTGGAAAGCGGC
>NZ_JAGQCQ010000268.1:0-5322 GCF_024346275.1 Cyanobium sp. BA20m-p-22 | reverse complement strand
ACCGTAGTTCCAAGAACTTCACCAATCCAGCCGGGCTCGGGAAGGCGAACTTTTGATTCCTGACTCTGGGATTCGTCGGTCAAGGCGGCAGGCATCGCTCTATTGGTTGCGGTGGATGGGGTCAATTACAAGGCTAAACGAAACCCGGTCCTAAGCTTTTAGCCCAGGGAAAGTTCCATGTCATCCGCCCGCATCATTGCCCCTGCCGATCGACCGGCCCCGATGCGGATCGCCGGGTTTGACATCCAGACCCTGATTTCTGGCGACGAGGCCCAGAATTTCGAAGTGTTTTTCACCTCAGGGCTGGATGGAACCGGGCCGGCACCGCACCGCCACCAGTGGGACGAAACCTTTTTTGTGCTCCAGGGGCCGGTGGCCTTCGGAGTGGGAGACCAGGAGCAGTGGATCGAAGCAGGCACCCTGCTGCATGTTCCAGGGGGGGAGTGGCACTGGTATCGCTTTGGCGATCAAAAGGGGGAATTCCTCTCCTTCACCTCAGGCAAGGCCGCCAGCCCGATGTACCGCGAACTAGCAGGTCTTCCCGCCGAAGCGTCGAAGCTCGACTACCGCGCTGTTGCAATCAGGCATGGTCAGACGGCGCTCCCGGATGGTTGAACTGAACGCTTGACATCCCTCAGAGGGCCTTCGCTGCCCCACCCTGCACCCCTATACCTGTATCGATCCGCTCAATAGGCGGCGCACCCAAGCCCTGCTGCCAGAGGTTGAGCACCGCCCAATAGCCCTGGGTGAAGGGCTTGGTGGCGGCGGTTGAATCGACTGCGCCGATGCTGATCAGCTGCAGCAGTTCCGGCAGGTCGTCGAGGGCCACAACCTTCACACTGCCAGTTTTGCCGAGGGCCGCGATCGCGCGGGCAACGCCAATGCCGCCGCCTGCATCACTCACCACCCAGCCCTTGAGCTGGGGATGCCTAACCATGGTGGCCCTGGCCTGCTCTTCGGCGGTGCTGATGCTGTCGTTGTCTACCGGGGAGGCCACCACCTGGATGCCTGGCTGGCTGGCAAACACCTGCCGGTGACAGCGGGCGCGGATGGCATGGTTCGGGGCGGTAGGGACCCCCTGCATGATCGCCACCTCGCCCTTGCCCCCTAACAGCTGCACCAAGCGCTCGGAGGCGATGCGTGCCTGCAGGCAGTAGTCGTTGCCGATGCTGGTGAGCAGCAGTGAGGCAGGCGGCTCCGAATCGAAGACGTTCACGGCGATGCCCTGGCGCCGGGCTTGCTCTAGAAGCGGGCGGAGGCCCTCGGCATCGAGCAGATCGATGCTGATGCCACTGGGGCGCGAGCGAATTGCTGCTTCAAGGATTGCCGCCTGTAGGGCCAGCTCGGAGCGGGCGGGCGGCCGGTACTCCACTACTGCCGTGTTTTTCGTCTGCCTGTTTATCATCAGGGCAGCGGCCTCGGCGCCTTCCCGCACCGTCTCAAACCAGGGGTGGGCCAGCTTGGGCACCAGCACAAAGCGCAGCGGTTTGGCAATAGCGCCGGCCATGGAGCCTGTCAGGAGGGGGCCGAGCAGGGAGACGGTAAGGAGGGAAACGCCCAGGGTCGCGGCACGAACTGGGCCTGAAAATATGAGCACCTGGCCAACGGCATGGCCCGGGAGAATAGCTGGAGCGCACCGGCCCATCCCGCCAAACCTTTTCTATTTCCAACTGGCCTCCCACTCTGGCGGGCAGGATCAGGCAGTAAGATCGAGCATTACGGGCTTAATAGTTATGTACATGGTTTCCAATTTCTGGCCCGGTGCCACCTTGGAGCAGTTTCAGGCCGAACTGGCCGAATTGGAAGGCAAGTCCCAGCCTGAAACCCAATTGATGCGTTCGGTAGCCGAGGTGGAAGGGGGCCTGTTGATTGTTTCCCTGTGGAAAGGCAAGTCTGAATATGAGAGCTGGGCGGAATCAACCCTTATGCCCCAGATTGATATTCCCGGTGGGATGGAAGGCCGACCCACCCAGAGGATTGGCCCCGTGGTGGAACATTATTCAGTGCTGCCTTCCACTTGAAATCCTAGTCGCCAAACATAACTACTGGGATCGGGAAGCTTGGATCTAATTGGCAGCTTAAAGCGCCAAAAATTGATTTAGAAGGCAAAGCGCAGGCCCATGGTCACACCGTGGGCCTGGGGCGTGGTTCGGGCATGCGTGGGGGAGTCAGCCGATCAAGGCGCTGTCCCCGCTGAAGTCGGGGCTCGTGGGCATGCGTTGGGCGTAGTCGTTGGCGTAACTGTCGGCAAGGGCACGTTCCACGTCGTAGGCGGGGGTCCAGGCCAGCTCGCTCTGCACCCGGGTGATGTCGGTGAGGAAGTGGGCCAGCCGCAGCGGGAAGGCCTTACGGGCTTTTTTGTCGAGGCCGGCCGGGTCAAAGCTGCGAATCTCCACAGCGGCCGGGTCTTTGCCGCAGGCGCGGGCGGCGGCGGCCACCAGGCCAGCAAAGGTGATGCCCTGGGAGCTGCTGCAGTTGTAGATGCGGTTGGCGGCGGCATCGACACCGATGCAACGGTCCATAACCGCGGCCAAATCTTCCACGTGGCCCAGTTGGGTGATCGTGCTGCCGTCCCCGGGCAGGGGAACCGGCCGGCCATGCACGATCCGATCGAAGAACCAGCTCTCCACCGGGTTGTAGTTGCCGGGCCCGACGATGTAAGTGGGCCGGAAACTGGTGAAGGGGATCTTCTCGGCGCTGAGCCAGGCCTCGGTGTCGAGCTTGCCGCTGTGGCGGCTCTGGGGATCGGTGGGGGAGTCTTCGCGCAGGGGCCAGAGCTCACTGTCGGCGTAGACGCCGGCCGAGCTCACATACACAAACCGGTGGCTCGGAGCGCCCGTGCGCTCGACCACGGCGCGGGAATCCTCCACCGTGCGGCCCGAGCTGTCGACGATCACATCGAAACGGCGCCCGGCAAGCGGCTGCAGGCCCTCAGGGGTGCTGCGGTCACCCGCCAGGTGCTCCACTCCGGCTGGCACGGGGTTGCGGCCCCGGGTGAACAGGGTGAGCGAGTGGCCCTGTGCCAGCAGCCGTTCCACCAGGGGCTTGCCCACGAAGCGGGTTCCGCCCATCACCAGGATTTCCATGCCGATGCCCGCCGGCGGGCCGCGAAACTGGGCGCTATTCAAGCCCGTGCAGCCAGCGTTTGAGCATGCCAGCGTCGAGGGTGACGGCAGACCGCGTCCATGGCACGACCCGATCCCAGCGGAGAGTGGCAGTACGACCTGGAGCGCGCCGGTGAATTTCTACGCCAACGCTCCCAGGAGCTCGGGGTCTCCCGCCGACGACTGCTGCAACTGCTCGCCGCCGGCAGCACCGTAGCCAGTGCAGGACTCTTACCCCGCCGTGCCGCAGGTCACGGTGAACCACCCGTAGCCCCAACTAGCACCGCATCGATCCTGAAACCGACCCCCGAGGCGCAATTCGTGCGCAACGGCAGCAACGCGGAGATGCGCTGGGAATCGCTCTACGGCCGCGGCTACCTGGTGGCCAACAGCCAGTTCTTCGTTCGCAACAACGGCAACACTCCGCTAATCGACCCCGCCCACTGGCGTCTGCGGGTTGAGGGCAGCGGCGTCACGAAGCCCCTGATCCTGAGCTACGACGATCTCCTGGCGATGCCCTCGATCTCGGTGATCCGGGCGATCGAGTGCGCCGGCAACGGTCGAAATTACTTCCAGCAGTCCCACGGCCGCCGCATCGAAGGCACCCCCTGGAACCTCGGTGGCATTGGCGTGGCCGAGTGGACCGGAGTGCCCCTGGCCGAGGTGCTGCAGCAGGCCCAGGTGAAACCCACCGCCCGCGACGTGATGCCCATCGGCCTGGATGCCAAGGCGGTGCAGCGCCCCTTATCGATCAGCAAAGCAATGGCTGAGGACACCCTGCTGGTGTATGCCATGAACGGTGATCCTCTCCCGCCGGACCATGGCTTTCCCCTGCGGGTGCTGGTGCCCGGATGGGTGGGCATCGCCCACATCAAGTGGGTGGGGAGCATTCAGGTATCGGAAGCACCCCTGTTCTCCGAGTACAACACCCGCCGTTACGTGCTGATCGGCGAGGACTTCCCAGTCGACGACGCCCTGGCCGCCCAGGGGGTCCGGGGCCAGATCCTCACCACCCAGGGGGTGAAGAGCGCCTTTGAACTGCCCTGGAACGGCACCCTCGAGCGAAGCAAGCGCCTGGTGCGAGGACGGTCCTGGTCGGGGGAAGGGGCGATCAGCCGGGTGCAGGTGAGCTTCGACGGCGGGCGGCAGTGGAAAACCGCCCGGATGCGGGCGCCCAACATCGCTCAGGCCTGGGTGCGCTGGGATCTCGACTGGGATCCGCGGCCGGGTCGCTATGGGCTTCTGGCGCGGGCCACAGACGACCGGGGCCGCAGTCAACCCGACCGCATTCCCCTCAACGCTGAGGGCTATAGCTACAGCTCCGTGGTAACCCATCCCATCCGGATGCGCTAACCCTCGTCCAGGATGGCTGCATGCGCCTGAGTCCTGCGTACACAGCCCAGCCCGCGCTGCTGGGCCAAACCCAGGGCTACCGCCACTTCGCCCTGCTGGGGGAGCGAGGCCAGGGCGCCGAGCGGGCGGCGGAACTCCAGGCCGTGCTGGCGCCCGACTACCGCCTGGTGGTGCCGCTGCTGGAGCTGCGCAACCGGCAGCTCTGGCAGCCTGGCTGGCAGCCCTTGCCCCCGGCCCCCTCCATGCAGGTGATCCCCGCCATTGATCTGCTCGACGGCCACTGCGTGCGGCTGCACCAGGGGGACTACGACCAAGTGACCCGCTTCAGCGACGACCCCGTGGCCCAGGCCCTCAGCTGGCAGCAGCAAGGGGCGCAGCGGCTGCACCTGGTGGATCTCGATGGGGCCCGCAGCGGCCAACCGGTGAATGACGCGGCCGTAAAGGCGATCACCGCCGCCCTGGCGATACCCGTACAGCTGGGCGGTGGCGTGCGCACGGCTGCGCGGGCCGAGGAGCTGCTGGCCTGCGGCCTAGATCGCGTGATCCTGGGCACGGTGGCCCTGGAGCAGCCAGAGCTAGTTGACGAGCTGGCGGCCCGTCACCTCGGCCGCATCTTGGTGGGTATCGACGCCAAAGACGGCATGGTGGCCACCCGCGGCTGGATCGAAGCCAGTAGCACCGAGGCCACCGAACTGGCCCGACGCTTTGCCGCCAGCGGCATCGCTGCGATCATCAGCACCGACATAGCCACCGATGGCACCCTGGCGGGCCCCAACCTGGATGCATTGCGGGCCATGGCCGAGGCCAGCGCCGTGCCGGTGATCGCCTCCGGCGGCATTGGCACCCTGGAGCACCTGCTCTCCCT
>NZ_JAGQCQ010000267.1:0-5339 GCF_024346275.1 Cyanobium sp. BA20m-p-22 | reverse complement strand
TATTTGTTGGTGTATCAGGCGTCTTAACTGGTAAATAGGTTCCAGTGCAGTCTCCCTGAGTCCGCCTAAAAAGGACACCCTCTCCGTATAGAGAAGGTCCTGCGAGGACCGATTAAGTCCCACTTCCCTTGCGGCGGTGGGACTTTCGCTATGTGGGTCGTCCAAGTTCGTTTGCCTAAAAACGGGGGCGTCCGAGAGTTGTGTTGTTGGATGTGCTGTTGGATGCGGAGCGCGTGTTGTTGGATAAAATGCGTGTTGTTGGATTGCTGAGATGCCCCTCTCTGACTCGCAAGTTCGTGCCCTGAAGGCGGGTGAGCGCAGACAGAGCAAATCTGTCGGGGATTCCCTGATTTTGGTGATTGAGTCGGTTGCCAGAGGCGGCGGCAAGTCCTTTGAAGGGCGGATGCGCTTCCCGCCAGGACGAGCGGGCAAGCAGGTGCCCGTGCGGATTGGTCCCTACGGCAAGGGTCTGGGCAGATGGACCCTCAAGGAGGCAAGGGAGGAGTGGGACCGCATCAGGGCATGGTCCAAGCAGACGGGACTCGACCCAAGGGACCTCAAGCGTCAGGAGCAGAAGGCGAGCATCCAACAACACGCAGGACCGACCCTGGAGCAGGCAGCGGAGTCCTTCCTCGCTCGTTCCGATACCCGCGAGCGCACCAAGGCGGGGTATCGGAACATGCTCTGGAACCAGGTGCTACCAGTGCTGGGCGCAGCAACGCCTGTGGAGCATTTCTCCTGGGACCACAAGCATCCAGGCGGTAAGAACGGCAGGCAGGTCGTCATGGATCTGAAGGCGGACATTGAGCGCCGTGCTCCTGTTCATGCCGACAAGGTGCTGATGGTGCTGCGGCAGGTCTTTGACCACGCCATTGACCAGGGATGGATGGCAAGAGACCAGAACCCAGCACTGGGAACCAAGGGCACCAAGTCAAAGCACAAACCAACACCCCACCCAACCTTGCGCTGGGAGCAATTGCCTGAGTTCTTCCAGTCGCTGGAACAGAACCAAGCGAACGGGTCGCACATCACGATCAGTGCTGTGAAGGTGCTGTTTGCGCGGCGACAATTAGGTAGGCGGGCGCCCGCCTACGTAGTTGACACCGGGCATTGTCAGAGTCCGGGTCGCTGACCATCAGCAGCACCTTGCCTTGCTGGGCGGCAAAGGTGTCTGAGATGTATTTGATGAAGATCAGACCCAGAACCAGATGCTTGTATTACGCCGCATCCATCTGGGCACGAAGTTTGTCGGCAGTTGCTCAGAGCACTGCCTTGAAATCCTTTGTGGGTGCTTCCTTCTTTGCTCTGCCTCGACCTCGCTTGGGCGCTGGTTCCTCCTCTGACCACAGCGATGCCAGCAGGTCATCGAGACCGCCCAGGTCTTCACCCAGATCCTCTTCGTCTGCTTCAGGGGTGGCGAAGGTCGCTGAGTCGGTCACTCGGTCTGGTCACTTCCGCCCATTCTCGCCTGCTGGACTGGGTTTTGCCCGTTATGCGGTTCTCGCATGGTTCTGGATGGTTGCCTGTGGGAACACTGTGAGCAGTCGCCCCAGACCGATGAGCACCCTCACTACCTCCGCCCCCTCCACCGAGGTGCTTGAGGATGCCCTGTTTTCCCGACTCAAGTACGTTTGCGAAAATTTTGCTTATTATTGGCAGGACTTCCATTTGCCAAAACTTGACCCGCAAGTTATCTATGGACTTTCATTTGTTTGCTAATCGCCTCATACGCGTTTCTGTCAACTTAATTTTTGCATATCTCCTGATAGGGATTCATTCTGGGATCGCTCAGGGTAATCAAATGAATGATATGTATAAAGACAAGAACGAGGCGGAAAGTCGTGATAAAGGATTGAAGTGTACTGGGGAATTCAAAATGGATGGCGCCTGGATGCCTTGTAAGAATATAGAAGTTTATGAGAAATCAGTTGAGAAGAAGAAGACATAAGAGCAGCGTCCTCAAACCATCAGCAACCCAAGGTAAAGGGCAATCCGCTACCTCTGCCGCTGTTCCTTCCTCCAGATCCGCTCCAGGGTCTTACGGCACTCGCCCTCGCTCAAGGGTCGTGCCAGGTCACGCCTTCTGAACACACTGCTGATCCACCAGACCTGAAGACCGCCAAATGCAAGGGCGACCAGACCCAGTTGGAGGTATCCAGTGTTCAGGTGCTCCATCACGCCCACCTTGCCCAGCGCCACTGCAGCGCCTTTTGATCAGGAATTTGCTTGAGGTGACGGACATTGGATCGTTCGACCTGAAGAGAAGTCAGATCGTGCCCAGAGGCAGGCACTACCTCCAGATGTTCTGGATCCAGGCACCACCTCCCAAGGTCATACAGCGCGTGATGCTTGCGGCAGAGCAGCAGTCCGTTGCCGCCCCAGTCACTGCCGTCGTTGCTCACAGGAACGATGTGCGCTGCTTCTATGACCTCTGGTGGCGCGTCACATAGACAGCAGCGCCTGTCCCCATAGCGACTGATGACCGCTGCCCGAAACGCTGCCTTCCAGTGAGATGGTGAAGACCAGAGACCTGCGCAAGGGTTCGTCAGCGACGAACTCAACCAGATCCACCCGTCGATTTGGTCCCTTGCCTATGTCTGTGGGTATTGACTTTCTTGGTAACGAACACGCTTGTTTATAACGTGGCAAACTGAATAGGCACTTTCTATAGTAGGTACTCGCCTTTCTTTTTCCAGAAGACGGTCATCTTTTACCAAGTACCACCCTTCAGTGCTCCGCTTGATATGGCAGTGCTCTGCTTCATTTGCGTGAGATGCAAGTGACATGTTGCTTGTGTACCCTTGGTTGCCCATGGTTCCTCATGCCTATGCACAAACCATAACATGCTTTAGACGCATGATCCATCACAGATGACCCAGAAATGATGCTTAATGCCTATTCGATTCCCTTATAGGCATTTTGACTTCTTACTTGATTCTTGATTAGTTGAACAGACTGCTCTCTTCTGCGGATTGCCTCAAAAATATTAATACAGATCACTCTGCTGGTGCAACCACTTTCAAAATTCCACTCTTGCTTGGATTTTATTCCAGAACTATTCAAAGTGGAATTTTTTAGAAAGATGGGCGCTCAACCTTTGCTTCTCAGGGAATAGAGCCGAATAGGTAAGTGTGGACTGCTATTGCTATGGCAGTCACAATTTAAAAAGGTAGGTTCCTCATTGGATTATGTTCAAACCGATGACTTGAATGTCTTCCACGTCTGGTTCCAACCATTCTGCAAACTCCTGTGTAATGGCAAGGATGTCTCCCTCATCCAGCAACCCACTAACAATTCGCGAAATACTCCAATCCACGATTTGAGAAACAATTTCTTCCGTTGTGGGCGGGGTTTGCTTCCAGCGTTTGCTCGAGAGAGGAGATTCCATTGTTCAAGCAGCAGTTTTGCAGAATTTTGTACCCTACACATCATTCTGATGATTTGCACTGGGTCCAGTGGACCTGCTTAAGAGGTCTTAATGCCTGAATTGGGCAGGCATCCAGTAAAACGTTTTCAAGGTCTTGTCTTTATTGCAACGTTCCCGCTACCTCTGCCGCTGTTCCTTCTTCCAGATACGCTCCAGCGACTTGCGGAACTCCCCACCGCTTTGTGGTTGTGCCAGGTCACGCTTCCAAAAGACGCTACCGATCCACCAGACCTAAAGACCGCCAAAGACCAGGGCGACCAGTCCCAGTTGGATGTATCCAGAGTTCAGATATTTAATCAACTTATATTGCCTGGGTTAAGCAACTTGACCCTCGTCGTTAATTCTACTGGCAGGAAGTCTGCCTATTCAGGAGGAAAGACAATTCGTCGGTTCCCCCTTCCGCATCTTTCGTCAATGCCGACAGCACGTATTCAAGATCTTCGCTCTCCAGATCACCTGTTTGGTTCCAGTTGAGTGAAAACAGAATTGACGAAGACATGATAGTGAAAGTCTGCCCTTTCTTGGGCCATGATGCTTGAGTCCCTCAAGTTTAACCAATTTGACTTGGCGTCAGCTGTCCTCGCCGACATTTTTCTTGTGAAGAAATGGTGAAACCGCTCTCTGTGAACACAACGAGTTGAAACCACTGCTGTGTCGATAGTCCGATTCCCTCATTGGTCTACTGCTTCTATCTGCTTGGGCATCTCAAGACGCTCTGTGCCCTTTGGCATCGCCTGGTCTGCTGGTGTTGCCTGAATGTCCACTGGTTGCCCTTCATGACCATTCCGCAGTGCTCACAGATCGTTGTAGGCACTTCTTTAACCCAGTTGGCAGGTCGCTCACCCACCAGTTCCCTGCGTGACGGGTCAATGCCCCTACCGCGTTGGTAGCGACCAAGAGCAAGCGCTGTGGTCACAAATCCTGTTTCCAGGCATCGGAACATGAGGTTCTGACCGCGAAGGTTTTGGATGTTGATGGGGTTGGCGGTCACCAGCAACGCAAGATCACTCAGTCCCATCTTCTCTTCGCGTTTGCAGTGGTGCTTGTCAGTGTCAGCGGAACCATTTGACCACCCCGCCCCATTGCGAGCAGTACAGGCGTATTCACTCTCGTGCGATGCCTGCTGTCCGCCCTGTGCTTGCTGTTGAAGACCCTTGTTGGCATCCCTGATTTCGGGGGGGGTAATTCGAACTGGTTCGTGACCGCTGCTCGAGAACCCACCCACCAAGAGGACGAACACCAAAGCGGAGTTCAGCATCGCCAAAGGTGCTCAGTAGTACAGCGTCTATGGCGTGGCGCTCCTGCTCCAGGGTCTTGATGATGCATAATGCTGCATAGTGCATCACCAACGCAACCAGCGTCGCACCAAGTGAGGCATTCCTTTTGACCCCAATTTCAACGAGAAGATGCACGAATTGCGGAGAAGTCAAGCCCCTAACCGCTGAGCATTTTCAGGTCGTTCGTGGTTTTGTAAGGGTATTTTCATTTTATTGCAATTCCTGTGACGCAGAATCAACAAAATTAAAGAGACGCCCTGAGGGCACTTGAGGTTGATTTAATTCAAGGCGCCAAGGCGGGTCTTTCAAGTGCTCTTTGGGGGAGGAGGCACCCCTGACCTACCCGACTCTCCAAGGTCTTATCCTTCAAGGGGAGCACTGCCTCAGAGGTTTTCGCAGTCGGTGCTAAGACGTGAGGTTCTATTGCGGATTATCCACAAGTGGCGTAATCCAGGATATAATGAGTGTGTTAAAGGTTCTTGCTTAGAGTGTGCAGAGTAGGCAGTCGTCCCACAAATCTCCATGCCAATTCTTTCTTTCATTAGGGCACCTCGAAAAATACGATCAGCCCTTGCGTTGAGGCGGCAATAGCTTATAATTTGGATAGTTAATTGCATCCCTAGTATGGGCCAAAG
>NZ_JAGQCQ010000266.1:0-5347 GCF_024346275.1 Cyanobium sp. BA20m-p-22 | reverse complement strand
AGAAGCTCTGCACATCGGCCGAGAGCCGCCGGGCCGCCAGCTCAAAGCTGCTGCGGGTGCGGGTGCTGGGCTCAAAGAACAGGCTGGTCATCAACCGCCCCTGCAGGGCCGGCAGCTTGCGGGCACCAGCCACCGGCAGGGCGCGAAAGCGCTGGGCCAGGGAGAGCACGGTGGCGTAGTCGTCCAGGGAGAAGGCCGCCAGATCGAGAACGTGACGGTGGCTCCAGCTGCTCAAGGGATGCGGCGGCTCACGGAGTCAGGGTAGGCCCAGCCGACAAACCCCACAGCCCCATTTTTGAAGGTAATACCCCTACCAAGGTAAGGCCTCGCCATGGCTGAATCCAGCGATTGCGCCGTCACCAGCAAAGGCCAGGTGACGATTCCCAAGCTGATGCGGCAGCAACTTGGCTTGCACGGGGGCAGCCGTGTTTGTTTTGAATTGGTGGGCGATCACCTGGAGGTGAGACCGGCGCGACCGGCAAGCAGCCCGACAGCCAGCGGCTTTGGCCTGCTGAAAACGACCATCCCACCGGTGCCAAGCGACTTCGATCCGGCCACGTTGATGCAGCCGTCATCGGCCTGGACACCAATGTGCTGGCCCGCTACTTGATCGAATCGGGCCAAGGCCTATTTATGCCCAAACCGTGGCTCTGGAACTGGAGTGGGTGCTACGGGGGTATTACCGATTCAACCGGGATCAGGTTGGGCTTGTCTTTGACGCACTGCTGAACCTGCCAATCCTGCACGCGATCTCAATTTGCAACCGCGGGTGATCACACCGAGCTGATGTCCTGCAGCTCGACCCGCAATCCCGGCAGCAGCTCGCCTCCGTCGAGATGGGTAACCGCTGCAATGCGGTGCGGCTCACCTACTGCCGGCGAGATCTCCACCGCCTGCTGCTCAGGGATCAGCAACCAGCCCGCTGACGATCCACGACTCCTGCGCAGGCGGCCGATCGCCCCGGACCCGCCTGCTGACACTGCGGCTCGCCCGCCAATACCAGCGCCAGGGGAGATCCTGGCCCTGGCTGATGCCGATGCGGCTGGTCTGCATCAGGTCGGCCGCATCCAAAGCTGCCAGCGCTGGCGGCCGCGGGGCTATCCACAGGCCCTGATCAGGATGCACCAGCTGGGCGTCGTGGGAGCGATCGATGCCAAAGCAGCGTGCCAATAAGGCAGGACCCGCCGCCAACCGCTCGGGCTCACCCGGGAAGGCCACAGCGCGCAGAAGCACCCCATTCGCCCACTCGGCGCGGTGCGTCACCACGTTCACGCAGTGGTGAATGCCATAACTCACATACACATAAAACCGCCCTGGCTCCCCGAAGAGAGTTTCGTTGCTGGGGGTGCGGCGGCGGTAGCCGTGGCAGGCAGGCTCTTCCTGGGAATACGCCTCCGTTTCCACAATCACGCCCCACACCAGCTCGCCATCGGCTTGGCGTTTCACCAGCAGGCAGCCGATGAGCTCGGGGGCGACAACCTCAGCGGGGCGGGCGAAGAAGGATTGGGGGAGGTGTTTGGAGGGCGAGTTGGCTATGGGTGTGGCTTGGGGTGGGGTGGGCTATTCAAGCTCCATCCTGTCTGCAAACTCTTGTCACACCAAGCAGACACCACTGCACTGGCGATGGGTTTATGATAATTAGTGTCCTCCAACACATGGCCTTACTGCCTGGTGGACATACCATAAAAGTGTTCAACCTTGCGACAGGGGGTCGTCTTGACCAGCTCCAAACGCCTAAGCCTTTCCATTGCAGGCACTGCTGCTATGGCACTGGCACAACTGCCTCTTGCCGTTACTCCTGCAAGCGCAGCCACGGTCTCTCAGGGAACCACGCCAAGCATCAGCGTGGTGGTGGAGTCGTCTAATGCCTGGCAGTTCAGCTGGAGCACTCAGAATGGTCAACCCCTTGCCCAGTCGGTTCAGAGTACAGTGGCGGATGATGAGAAAAGATTAAAAGAGGCAACGGAGAGGTTACAGAAAGAGCAAGATGCAATGGTTAAATCTCAAGCGGCGGCTGAAAAACAAAGAAAGAAAAACGCAGCAGAGGTCCGCAGTGGCTATTGGGGGAGCGGCCCTGGAGACTGAAGTTTATCTTCTACAAGTCATCTGCTGCTAAATTACTAGTCGCCACACCTCCCTAATCATACCAAGCCCCTGGAATCACAGGGGCTTTTTATTGGTTAAATCACCCCCAGACCGCCACAAATGCCCTCCAATACCTGGCACCATCAGGACCCTACAACACCAACTTTGAGACGCTTTCCCTGCCAAAGTCAACTTCGAATATTTCCACCCGCAGCAAAGCCAGCCATCTCCATTCTTGAGCTCTACTGATACATCTATTTCCTCAACGCAACTACCGAATACTTCGCTCCCTGTCGTCATCACGGAGCAAGAGGCCGTTGCCACTGCTCCCGCTGGATGGCCTTAGCATTTGATCGCAAGACAGAAGTCGCAACATGTTGGGCTTAAGCAACACCCACAAGCAGTGTTCACTGAGCTTGATGGCGAGATTGCTCTTTTTCAAAGCAGCATCTGTAAATACCTAGTGCTTTATGAATCTGGATCAGCGATCTGGAATGCTCTGGCCGCACAGCCTTCCATCGCTGAACTCTGCATAATACTGCTGCGAGATTTCGATGTGAGTCCCGAGCAATGCCTTGGAGACGCCAGGGCTTGGCCTGCGATTGCCCTGGGAAAGCAAGTAGTGATCGCCCTTGAATCTTGACATCTCAGAACACAAATCGCACTTGTAATCTCCTGAACCACCCCTCCCCGCCAAGTTTATTGGTTGCCGGCATGCGAAAGCCTAGGCGCGCAAAATAGCGGCACATGAATGCCCTGTGAAGCCCAGGGTTGACATTCTCAGGCAACAAAACATCTGCCCTGCAATCCCTCCATTCGACTGCGCTATCAAATTCACGCAAGAACAGCCTGAACATCCGGTTCGCGAGCTTGGCGCGCCTCGCTCCAGGAGCTATATACATCTTCTGAAAGTAGGCATGCATTCCGAGATTTAACGAGGAATCGATCTCAGGCAGAACCACGTACACAATCCCAATAATGCCTCCCACTCATGACGTGACCCCCTTTGCTGCTCCAGTTCCTATGAGAGCTGGTGGGTTGGTCAGGCCGCTTTCCATTGCTGGAGGACTTCCAGGGGCGTGCGCCCCTGGAGAGCCGAATGCGGTCTGTAGACGTTGTACTCGATTCGGTGCTGCTCTGCCAATAACTTTGCCTCTGGTAAAGATGAGAAGAGCTCAATATTCAAGAATTCATCCCTGAGCCTGCTGTTAAACGTCTCCGCAAATGGATTCTCCCAGGGTGAACCTGGCGGGATGTATGCCGTTCCTGAACCACTGCCTGTGCACCACTCCTGCAATGCGTGGGCAATGAACTCAGGGCCATTGTCCATCCGCAGATGGGTCGGTGCTGGATACAGCTTGAGTAGCTCCTCGATCGTGTCGATCACTTCAAAAGCCCTGCAACGTCGACCTATATGGATCGCCAGGCAAACGCGGCTAAATTCATCCACCACGTTCAAGAACTTGAGGGCGCGGCCATCCATCATCTGATCGAACTGGAAGTCGATTGCCCAGACGTGATGCGGGTATTCAGAGCGCAACAGCTCCCTGTCACCTCCAGCCGGCCGGGAGCGCTTGCGCCTGCGAGGCAGGGGCCTTTGGAGACCTTCCTCATGCCAGATCCGTTGCACTCGCTTGTGATTGACGCTCCAGCCATCCAGTCGTAGCCGCCGGTAGACGAGCCGACGGCCCCAACGCACATGGCGCCGAGCCAGCTCCCGGATCCGTCGTTTGAGCTTCTGCTCCTCGATATCTGCCAGTGGCACAGGGCGCCGCTGGGTGTTGCGGTTTTGACCTGCCAGCCGGCAGGCACGACGTTGAGAAACCCGGAATCGATCTTCCAGAACCACGACGGCCCTGCGACGACGCTCCGGGCTTAGAAGTTTCCCTCGGCAAGCTCCTACGGCTTCGCCGGGCCTGCGGCTAGAGCATGGCTTTATCCAATTCGGCGTCTGCCAATAATCGCTTTAGCCGTGTGTTCTCCAGCTCAAGCTCCTTGAGGCGTTTGGCCTCTGTGGCTTTCATTCCCCCGTACAGATGCTGCCAGCGGTGGTAAGTCGCCGGAGAAACTTCCAGGGCTCGGCAGACGTCAGCAACGGCCTGGACCTGATTCAAGAGCTGTTCAGCGGTCCGCAACTTGCGGATGATCTGCTCGGGGCTGTGGCGTTTGACTTTCATGGGGCTTCTCCTGGCCAATTCTGGCCGGTAGGGAAGCTCTCATAAGGGCTGGCTCAGTTTCTGGGGTCCACGTCAGCGGCAGCCTCATTCGTTCGTTCTGGTATGGCCTGCAGGACCTAGGGCCCCGGAGTGCAGCGTCTGCATCACGACTGGTCTGGCCCCCCTCTGATTTGCAACTGTGCAGGAGTCTGTACAGCTGTACAGACTCAGGGAGGCGCTCAAATTGTCATGGCGGTTGGCTTCCCCCTGAGCCGCCAAGCTGCCCAGCCGGAACGAATTCCGAGGCCGCCGCACCCCAGCAACACCCGGCGCCACCAGGCTCCGCACGACCTGCAGCCCCAACCCCTCGCCGCGGCTACCTTTTGCCAGCTAGCGCTCGCCGCTCCTGCTCCAGCTGCCTGTGAACACCGACCGCTGGTATTAAAGGGTTTACCAAAGTGCCCCCGACCTGATCCGCTCGCTGCTGCCCGGCGCAGAAGTCTCAACCTCGCCGCTGGGCCTGGATCCCGCTGAGCCAGGCGACCGCCACTACCGCTTTGAGGCCCTAGAGCAGAAGGAGGTCAGCCACCGCCATGACGGGCTCCTCTGGTCGCAAGAGTCCACCGGTTACAGCAGCACCGGCAGCGCGGAGTTTCACGGGCGCGTCGCAGCCCAGAGCCTGCGCTTTGTGCAGCGCCACCCCAGGGTGGAACATCTGAGGTTGGTGGTGATCACTCTGGTTTACCGCTGGCGATGCCGATCCTGATTGAACGGATGAGTGCCTGACCGCCCTTAGTACGTGCTGAACATGGACAGGCCATTGTGGCGGCCCGCTGGTGCAACCAGGAGCCTTTCGCCTAGATCAACGGCTGGCCTGACCCACTTTCTTTTTTCCACGACCGACCCCACAGATCCCTGTACGAGCGATTCCGATGTGGTGGCCCGCCCGGCCAAGCTCTGGCTGCCCGGTGTCAACTACGTAGGCGGGCGCGTTGCCTCGCGACCTTTGTTACCCGTTTAATTGTCACCTTTGCTTTGGCTCCTCTTTCCTGTTGAGCTGGTTGTTTTCCTGTTCTTGGAATGCCTCCATCTGCATGCCCACCACC
>NZ_JAGQCQ010000265.1:0-5354 GCF_024346275.1 Cyanobium sp. BA20m-p-22 | reverse complement strand
GTAACTCCCTAGGGCCTCAGCCCGACCCAGGATCTCAAGCTGGCAAAATGGATGCGGTGGGCTCCCGGGTTGGCCTCTTCCAGGTGGGCACGAGATCAACTGGCCTTGCGAGCCTTTTTCACCGCCAGGCCTGCCTCGGTGGCTGTGACTGCTGCCAGCGCCAGCAGACCGGCCAGCCCCACAATCTGGTTCTGAGTTTCAGCGGCTGCTCCGGCTTGCTGGCCCAATACTGCTCCGGCCACAAACCAGGCGGTCGCGAGGCCTGAGGTGATCCAGTAAGCCCTCCAGCGACGTTGATAGAGATAGCCGCTGCCCAGGCCCGGCACCAGGTTCAGCACCACCGCTACCCAACCGGCTGAGGCGGCAAGGATCTGTTCACGGGTAGGTGTCATGGCTGGGTGGATGGGCTATTCAGTCTGGCGTCTCCGTTCGGCAACCCGCCCGCCAGACCCTCGCCTGGCTGCGTAAAGTTTTATTGCTTCTACTGTTCACCCGTGGCCGACCTCACCCTGACCCGCCAGTTCAGCCTGGAATCCCACTCAAGGGCGATTGATTCCTGCGATGACGTGGCCGAGCTGCGTCGCGTAGCTAAGACCCTTCTCTCCGCCTGGCACCTCCAGGCCGACATGACCCGCCACTACGGCGCCCAAGCTATGGGCATGGCTAAAGCTGCCCTGTGAGTCCCCATATTTAGCAAGGGAGCCTGTTAATTTTTTACATACAAAATAGACATTCCGCTCCGTCCAGCTTAAGATTAGGCTGCTTGCCAACCTAACTGCTTTGCACTGCAGCTCAGATAATCTGCCTCTTCCCTTGGTCTGGCGGCTCTACTTGTGAGTCAAAATAGATTGCCTCTCGGTGGGATCAGGCTGATCCGGCGCATCGGCCGGGTGTTATTGGCGGTATTTGTTTTTGCCGTAGCTTTCAACTTCCTGCCCCTCAATCTTGTTTCGCCAGATTGGGGTCTTGGCATATCCAACACCATTGTCAGCTCGGCCAGCCTGGCACTCGTAGGAGTGTCCCTGTTGCGAGTCTCAGCCTACTTGCAGCTTCAGGTCCATAGCCAGGAGACTTCCAACCCTAAGGGTCCACGGCTGATCGCTCTTAAGAAATCAGAGCTGGGGATCCGCCGTCTGGCTCTGGCCGGCACCATCAGCTTGCTGCTGCTGGCTGGCTGGCAGGCCATTCTTTTTGCCAGGGGCATGGAGCTGATTACGGCCAAGGGCGCAGCAACCAGTAGCCAGGCCCAGGAGCAAATAAAGGCAGTCGAATCAAGAATAAAAAGTGCCCCCGATGCGGTAATTGAAGCCGAATGGTCGAAGTTGCAAGCTAGCTTGCCACCCGCTTTCTTCAAAGCTGAGCTAGATGCATCAGCCAGGCGCAAGGAGCTGCTGTCCTCGGTGGGAGCTCGTAGTGCACAGTTTCGTGTTGAGCTAAACCGGCAAACTTCTGCTGCCGCATGGAACCTCGGACGCAATGCCATGCGCATTTGCTTGATGGCAATTGCCTACGCCTGGGGATTTTATGGCCTTCACAAGCTTTAATTATATATTAACCCCTAGCGCCATCTGCCATGTTTGAGCTGCGGCATTGGGCATCTAAACTATACAATCGCAGGGCCCTCTTCCTGTTGCTGGCTGCTTTTATATTTTGCTGGAATGCCAGCATGCTTTGGCTTAGCGAGCAAGGCCTTGGTCTGCAGATATTTCAGCTATTGCTTTGGCTTGGTATCGCCATCTCCTTAGAGGATAAGCTAGCCAATCTCTGGCCAAAACCAAGCCGTTTCAGCTTCTTGGCTGGAGCAATCTTAATCGCCCTGCTTTTAACTCTCTCGCCAGCCCTGATCAGTTTCCAGGCAGGTTACATCAAGTATTTGCTTCTGCCTGTATCTATCTGCGCCCTGGCCTTGCTCAGTCGGCCACTCCAGCAATGGCAACTCTTTGCGGCCCCCCTGCTCATTTCCCTGCTACTTCCTATTGGCGGTGCATTTGCGGTGTTGTCTTCCCCCATTCAAAATCGGCTCACAGCCCTGCTCACCTGGGCCTTTCTCTACGGGCTCGGATTTCAGGCGGGCATCAGTGGCAAGGAGATCTCGATTGGCTCTGCCGGGGTGATAGTTCAGACAAACTGCAATGGCAACGAACAGCTGATCTTTTCGATCAGCATGGTAGTTATTTTCCAGCTCATTTTCCCCCTGAAGCAGCGTGGGCACATCCTCGCGGCATTCGGGGCTGCCATAGTTTCTGCCTATGTCATCAATACGGTTCGCATTGCCCTTTTGGCGTACTTCACCACCTGGGAAGATCGCAGCGGCATGGCAGCTTTTGACTTCTTCCATGGCCACGGAGGCCTTATATTCTCCCTGATTGCTGCCACTATTGCCGGCTGGATTTATTACAGGTTGCTCGATCAAGAGTTAACCGCATGACCAGTATCAACCCTGTCCAGCTAAATCGCGCTCAGCAGCGGTTCTGGTTGGCAGTGCTAGCTGCAGGTGTCGGCCTGGCCACCCTTCACCTGGTGGTTTTTCCCCAGTCACCGCCCCTCCCCCAGCCGCCCGCTTCTGCACTCCTGCCACCGCCCTGGCAAGCCGCTGCCGCTTCGCTTGGGGCCGCCACCCAGCAGCCCAGCTTTCTGCAGCGCAATGTGGCCATCGGCCCGAGCAAACGCTTTGCCCATGGAAGGGATTGGTTGCTCCTCACGCCACTTGCCTCTTGGCAGGAGTCTGCCCTGGATCCAGCAGCCATCACCACAACCATCCCCGAGCTCCATCTGCAGGAGGCTCAGCCGCAGACACCCTCCCAAGCCAAGCAGCAGATTGCCAGGGGCCGCATCCAGGGCCAAACCAGTTATCAAACCTGTCTGACCCGCACTGGCTCCTTCGCCTACACGGCTGCCGGGCTCAGCGGCACCAGTGGGGCCCCGCACCTGGATTTTTTGCGAACCCTCCTGCGGGGCCCCCTACCCCCTCTCCCCAGACCCTCCTTCTCCTGCCTGCTCGTCACCACAAATTCGCTCCAGACGCTGGCTGGAAGCGCCAAATCCAATCCTCTTTTTGCTGCCCTTGCAAGCCACACCCAGTGGCCGCGGTGATCTGTTGCTGCCTCAGCCCAGCAACTTGATCTGGTAAAGCACGTCTTCGAGGGTGGCGGCGGCGCTACCCCACGGGCCGCACCCCCAGGCAGCTTCCCGATTGCTGCAGCTTCCACATCACCCTGTGCTGCAACAGCCGGGCCTTCCTGATTGCCCGTGGGGTGCGGGGTGATCTGTTGGCCAACCACCTTCACCTGCAGCAGCAGCAGGGGCGTGACCTGTTGCGCATCACGCAGTGGATCGGCCACTTCTGGGAGGCGCGTTACTTCTCCACACCGATCGAGCCGGAAGATACCCGCAGGGTGCTGGCCACGCTGCGCACCATCCACGCCAGCCCGAAGAAGGCTGGGGTGCGCGAGGGGTTCCATGACCCCTACAGCAACTACGGGCACCGCGGGGGGCTGGCGGGGGATGTGTTGAGCGAATGGCACCCGGCCTTCCTGCAGCTGGCGGCCAGCTTGGAGGGCTGCGCCAAGCGCTAGGCGCAGTCCTGGATGGCCCGATGGTGCCGCTGCGGCGCCTACCCTATGAGCCGGGTTTCTTGGCAAGATCCGGAAAAAGCTGCAGCAACTTGCGATCGAAGGTCAGCAGCGTGCAATTGAGCTGCCGTGCCAGTACGACGAATTCGGCGTCGTACGTGGAGCAGCCCGTAGCGATGGCCAGCGCAAGAACCTGGTGCCCATCTACCGGTAGCTCATTCAGCTCAAAGCGCTCCAGCGCCTTCTGCCAGAGAGCAAGGGCTTGCTCAGGTGTGGCCAGATCGGCGCGCACGACTTTGAGCAGCACCTGGCGAAACTCGGATCGCCACAGTGGAGGCAAGCGCCAATCGGAATCCTGCCGCAACAGCTCAGCGACGTCGGCGTTGGCGGCGGTGGGCAGCATCAGGGCTGCCACCACGTTGGTGTCGACAACGGTGGTCAATGGCTGTCGCGTTCAGTGGCCGCCACCAGATCATCCAAGCGGATTGGGCCACCCTTGATCTCCGCCCGCATGGCTTCCACCTGCTGCAACCAGTTCTCTGTATAGGTGTTTGCAGCGCTCTGGCGACTCAGGCAGTCCACCAACTCGCTGTTAAGGCTGCGGCCATGGGCGCGGGCGCGCTGCTCTAGGCGGGAGACCACCTCCTCGGGGAGGTCATAAAGGGTGAGCGTGGCCATCGCGCCAGACCTCCTGAAAACTATCAATCCAGTCTGACAGCGGCCCCCAGGTTTCACCCTCCCTTGATCCTCCGTTCGTTAGCGGGGTATCGCCTGAGGTCACGCCGCAGGATGTCGGTAGGCATTGGCTTCAGCCGGCATCGAACATCCTGGGCCGCTGGGGCCCGGGGACTTGCTCAAGCCAAGTCTGCTCGGTTAAGTAGCCCTTACCGGACTACCGCCGCTGGGCCAGCCAGGCCGCTGCTGGGTGAAAGCGTGAACGGTATCTGGATCACGTAACAACCTTCCCCGTACTCCATCTGCAGCAGACTCAGCTCCAGGAGGCACAGCTGCAAACACTGCCCCAAGCCAAGCAGCAGATTGCCAGGGGCCGCATCCAGGGCCAAACCAGTTTTCAAACCTGACTGACCCGCACTGTCGCCTTCGCCTTGACGGCTGCCGCCCCTACCCCCTCTCCCCAGGCCCTGCTCGCGGCCCTGGCAAGCCACACCCAGTGGCCGCGCTGATCTGTTGGGGCCTCAGCCCAGCAACTTGATCTGGTAGAGCACGTCTTCGAGGGCGGCGGCGGCGCTGATGCCGCAATAGCGCTGGGGGTTTTCGGGAGTGCAGCAGCTTGCCAGGGGGGCCAGGCTTGTCCAGGGCCGGGCATGGCAGAACTGCACCACGCTCAGGCGCTCCTGCTGGCTGCCCGCAGGCGCCACCACCCGGTGCCAGCCCACCGGGATCAGGCCATTGCTGAGACGCTCCAGCATGATGCCGGTGTTGAGGATCACCCGCCCTTCCGGCGGCAGGGCATCGAGCCATTTGCCTTCCACCTGCACCTGCAGGCCCGGCCCGCTGGCCCGGGGCAGGGCCGTGATCAGGTTGATGTCACCGTGGGCTTCAGCCCAGATGTGGCCACCATCCGGTGCCTCGGCCATGGGTGGATAGCGGATCGCCCGGGTGAGGGTGGGGGCATCGCTGGTCATCTCGTCAAAGAAGGTTTCGGCGCAGCCCAGGCCCAGGGCAATGATCCGCAGGAAGCGGCGCTGTAGATCGGCAATGGCGCTATGAAAGGTTTCGAGAACGGCGCTGATTCCCGGCACTAAATGCTCAGGCAGCACC
>NZ_JAGQCQ010000264.1:0-5362 GCF_024346275.1 Cyanobium sp. BA20m-p-22 | reverse complement strand
CGGCAACATGGTGCCTAGGGATGTGGCCTCCAGACGGGCTAGGGAGCTCTGCAATGGGGGCCATGGAGTAGTGCCGGGCGGCCGCTCGGTCTATCTCGATTTCCATGACGCCATTGCCAACCAGGGCTCCGAAATCATTGAAGCCCGCTATGGCAATTTGTTTGAGATGTATCAGCGGATCACCGGGGATGATCCAATGGCCGCACCGATGCGGATCTATCCCGCGCCGCACTACACCATGGGCGGTCTGTGGGTCGACTATCACCTGATGAGTTCAATCCCGGGCCTGTTTGTGCTCGGTGAGGCCAACTTCTCCGAGCATGGGGCAAACCGGCTCGGTGCCAGTGCCCTGATGCAGGGCCTGGCCGATGGATACTTCATTGCTCCCGCCACCGTGACAGCCTGGCTGGCCGAGCAGGGGGCCACGGCGATTGGCCCAGATGATTCCGCTGTGCGGGAGGCCTGCCTGGAAGCGAGCCAGCGGGCCCAAGGGCGGATCGAGGCCCTGCTGGCGGTGGCTGGCACCAGGCCGGTGGACAGCTTCCATCGGGCCCTAGGCCAGCTGATGCTGGAGCACTGCGGCATCAGTCGCAGTGCCGCGGGCTTGGGGGCCGGCCTGGCAGCGGTGGCCGAGCTGGAAGCCCAGTTCCAGCAAGACCTGCGGGTGCCAGGCGGCGCCCATGAGCCCAATGGGGAACTGGAGAAGGCTCTGCGGCTGAGTGATTTCTTCGGCCTGGCCCAGCTGATGCTGCGCGATGCCCTGGCCCGGGAGGAATCCTGCGGGGCCCATTTCCGCGAGGAGCACCAGAGCTCCGGGGGCGAAGCCGTCCGCGACGATCAACACTTCGCCCACATCGCAGCGTGGGAACACCGGCCGGGCGCCGATCCGATCCGGCATCAGGAACCCCTGAGCTTCAGCCTGCTCCAGCCGAGCACCCGCAACTACCAATGAGTGGTCTGATTTCCCTCACCCTGCGGATCTGGCGCCAGCGCAGCCCCGACTCGCCTGGTGCCTACGCCAACTACAGGCTGGAGCAGGTTTCAGCCGATCTCTCCCTGCTCGAGGCGCTGGATCTGCTCACTGAACAGCTGATCAGCGCCGGCGAGAGGCCGGTGGGCTTTGAGCACGACTGCCGCGAAGGCATCTGCGGCAGCTGTGGCTTTCTGGTCAACGGTCAGGCCCACGGCCCCCAGGAGGCCACAACGGTGTGCCAGCTGTATCTGCGCCGCTTCAACAATGGCGACACCCTGGTGCTCGCGCCCTGGCAGGCGAAGGCCTTTCCCCCGATTCAGGATCTGGTCGTGGATCGCAGTGCCCTTGATCGCCTGATCGAAGCGGGGGGCTTCTGCTCGGTGAACACCGGCAATGCCCCGGATGCCAATGCCATTTTGGTGGGCCGCGACCAGGCGGCCTCAGCCTTTGAAACCGCCACCTGCATCGGCTGCGGCGCCTGCGTGGCCAGTTGCCGCAATGCCTCGGCCAGTTTGTTTGTGGCCGCCAAGCTCGCCCATCTGGCCCAGCTGCCCCAGGGCCAGCCCGAGCGGGCCGCCAGGGCAGAAGCGATGCAGCAGCAGATGGGGCGCGAAGGCTTCGGCAGCTGCAGCAACCAGCTCGAGTGTGAGGCGGTGTGCCCCAAGCAGATTTCCGCCGATTGGATCAGCTGGATGCACGGCGAGCGGCGGCGGGCTGCTGGAAGCGGCGGATGAACTGGGCCAGGGGCATGGGCCCACAGCGCCGCTGCCAGCCCAGCCCTTCCGGATAGCGCCGCCAGCAGGAGATGCGGCTGCCGCGCCGGTCTAGGCAGAGCAGGTAGCGGTAGCTGGCGGCAGGGGCATCGGGGCTGGCCAGGGGCCCCAGGGGCTCGAACACCGCCTGGAGGTCGTGCCAGCTCCTGGGCGGCCGGCCGCTGGCCCGCAGCGGTGAGCCCAGCAGGCTGGCCAGGTGCTGGGGGAAGCCCCCATCGGGGAGCCACCAGTTGCCCTGGCGGCTGTGCTGGGTGTCGAGCAGGGAGATCAGGGCGCTGCAGGCCATGGGCAGGGAAGGGGTTGGCCCTTCTCCAGTGCCCGGCCTGTCTCAGGAGATGGTCTCCATCTGTCTTAGGAGATGGTCTCCATGTGGCGCATCAGGTCGAGACACTTGCAGCTGTAGGCCCACTCGTTGTCGTACCAGGCCACCAGCTTCACGAAGGTGTCGCTCAGGGCGATACCCGCATGGGCATCAAACACCGAGGTGCAGCTTTCGCCAACGAAATCAGTGCTCACCAGCTGGTCTTCGGTGTAGCCCAGGATGCCGGCCATGGCACCCAGGGAGGCGGCCTTCATGGCGGCCTTGATCTGGTCATAGCTGGCCGGTGTGGCCAGATTCACGGTCAGGTCCACCACCGATACATCCGGAGTGGGCACCCGGAAGGCCATGCCGGTGAGCTTGCCGTTGAGCTCGGGAATCACCCGGCCCACGGCCCTGGCCGCACCGGTGGAACTGGGGATGATGTTCTGGGCTGCGCCGCGGCCGCCGCGCCAGTCCTTCACCGAAGGGCTATCGACGGTTTTCTGGGTGGCAGTGGTGGCGTGCACCGTGGTCATCAAGCCACTGACGATGCCGAAGTTGTCATGCACCACCTTGGCCATCGGCGCCAGGCAGTTGGTGGTGCAGCTGGCGTTGGAAACCACGTCTTGGCCGGCATAGCTGCTGTGGTTGACGCCCATCACAAACATCGGCGTGTCGTCCTGGGAGGGGGCACTCATCACCACCCGCCTGGCACCGGCGTTGATGTGGGCGCGGGCGGAGGCGTCGGTGAGGAAGAAGCCGGTGCTCTCGAGCACGTAGTTGGCCCCCACATCACCCCAGTTGAGGTTGTTGGGGTCCCTTTCGGCACTGATCCGGATAGGGCGGCCATTGACCACCAACTGGTCGTTCTCCACCCGCACATCCCCCTGGAAGCGGCCGTGGCTGGAGTCGTAGCGGAGCATGTAGGCGAGGTAGTCGCGATCAATCAGGTCGTTGATACCCACCACCTCCACATCCGCCAGCGTCACCGCCCGGCGGAAGGCCAGCCGGCCGATGCGGCCGAAACCATTGATGCCGATGCGGATAGTCATCGCGGTGCTCCTGAAACCCTGGGGCGAATGGTTGCTGGACACCTTACGGGGCCCGTCAGCCCAGGGCCTGCTTCAGGGACGCCAGGCCAACCACCAGAAACAGGCCGCCACTGAGCCGGTAAAGCAGCCGCTCATCAACCCGCTGGCCAATCCACTTGCCTGCCCCCACCGCCAGCCAGGTCACCAGGGCATGGCCCAGCAGGGTGCCGGCCAGCAGGCCGGCAAAGCTGAACACCTGGGCCGGTGCGGTGGCCATGAAGATCGTCGTGAATTGGGTGCGGTCACCCAGCTCGGCCACAAACACCAGCACAAAGGCTTCCCAGATCACCGCCCAGGCGGTGACACCCACCCCGCCGGTTTGTGCCGCGTTGATCGCCTCCTCAGCCTGCTCAGCTTCGGCGCTGGCCGCATTAGCCGCCATGGCCTGGGCATCGATCAGCAGCTTGAGGCCGAAGCCCAGAAACAGGGCGGCCGCCAGCCAGGGCACCACGGTCTGGGGTAGCAATTCCCGTAGGCCGTAACCCAGGGCCAGGGAGATCAGGGTGACGGCTGTCAGGGCGGCGAAGGCCCCCACAAAGACCCAGCGGGCCCGGTGGCGCACCGCCAGGATCAGCGCCATAAAGAAGGTCTTGTCCCCCAGCTCCGCCAGGGAGATGGCGGCGAGGCTGGAGCCGAAGGCCGCCAGGCTGGGATCTGCGCTGAGGGGGTTAGCCATCCCCCACCCCTAGCCCAGCACGGAGCCAAACCTGCCCTCTCACTCGAGGGACTCGTCTTCCAGCAGCAGCTGCTGGAAGGCCGTATAAAGGTCGCCGTGGTCTGGGCCGGGCTCCCTGCGAGGGCCGCTTCGGCCGGGCGATGGCTGGGCGGGAGTCTGGGCGGCACCCTTGGCGGAAGCCTGGGCGGCTGGCTGCCGGCGCGCTTCGAGCTGCTTCAAGCGATCCAACAGGTGGGGCGGCACGCTGCCATCGGGGCTTATCTGCATCAGCTCGCGGAATAGGGCCTCGGGGTTTTCCTCCACTTCCACCCGGTGGCGCTTCTCCGTTGCCCTCGGCGAGGAGCCAGCGGCGGGCTGGGGCTGGGGGAGGGGTTGGGGCAGGGTGCGGCCAAGGTCCTCGAGGCGCTTGCGGCTGTGGGCGTCAAAGCTCATCGATCCAGAGGGGTTCAGCCACAGCCCAGGCTGGCGCGGGTGTCGCGACCTGTCACCGGGTTGGTGCCGCTGGCCACGCCGCAGAGGTTTTTGAGGGCATCGCCGCGCAGGGGCACGTTGGTGAAGTCGGCCCCCTCAATCACCACGTTGGTGAACTTGGTATTGAAGGCAAAGGCATCCTCGAGCACCGCATTGGTGAGGTTGGTGCCATCGAAGATCGCTGAATCGAGGGTGGCCTCGCGCAGGTTGGTGTTGCTCAAGTCGGCATCCTGCAGCTTTGCGCCAAACAGGCTCGCCCCCTGCAGATCGGAGCCGGCGAAGCTGGCATCGCGCAGGTTTGTGAGGTTGAAGGTGGCTCCCCGCAGGTCCTGGGCGGAGAAGTCGGCGCCGATCAGCACCTGCTTGGCCACGTCCATGGCGGCCAGGGCCGGAGCAGCGGGGATGAACCAGCTCGCAGCCAGGCTCAGTAGCAGGGCCAGCGTCCGCTGGGCGAGGGAACGCCAGTACAAGGGCATGTCGGCGGGGTAGGTAGGGCCAGCCTAGGAACCTGTTGCCGGCAGGCCCCGGTGGGAAGGCTGAAGGCCATCAACACCAATGCGCCCGGAGCCTGCCCATGCCCCGCACCGCTGCCCGCCGCCAGGGGGACTGGGCTGAGCAGCGGGTTCTGCGCCTGTTGCAGCAGCGGGGCTGGCGCCTGCTGGCGCGCCAGTGGACCTGCCGCTGGGGCGAGCTGGATCTGGTGCTGGAAAAGGCCGGCCGGCTGCTGCTGGTGGAGGTGAAGGGCCGCCGCCGCTGCGGACCCGATGGCTGGGGTGTGGCGGCCCTGCATCGGGGTAAGCGCTTGAGGCTGGAGCGGGCCTGGGCCTGCTGGCTGGCAGCCCATCCCGACTGGGCCGCCAGCGCGGTGGAGCTGGTTTTCGCCCTTGTGCCCCTGGCCCCGGCCCGGGGGCCAGTGCGTTGGCTGCGCCTCGATCACTGATGGGCGGGTCACCCACGAGCCCGGTTGCCTGCTTGGAGCTTCCCTTGGGATGCTGAACTGCAGGGCCCAGAGACAGCGGCGAGATCCATGAGTTTTGCTGCCCATCGCGTCCGTAAGCGCTTCGGCCAGCACTGGTT
>NZ_JAGQCQ010000263.1:0-5389 GCF_024346275.1 Cyanobium sp. BA20m-p-22 | reverse complement strand
CTGCAGGAACAGCTCCTGCAGCGGGGCGGGATAAAGCGGCCAGGTCACCAGCGCCGCGCCCTGCTCCTGGGGATCCGGCTGGTTGCGCGGGTCCTGTGGATCGAAGATGAAGACAGGATCCTCGCCGTAGAGCTTGCGCCGGGCTGGCTCATCTAGGCAGTGGATCGCCAGTTCCATCTGGCCCCGCAGGGGATGGTGGCGGGTGAGCAACATGAATAGCAGCACCGCCAGTGAGAACAGGTCGCTGTTGGCCCCTGGGCGGTCGCGCCGCATCAGGATCTCCGGCGCCATGAACCCCGGGGTGCCGAGCACGCTGCCCAGGTCGCGCCCATCCACATCCACGTTGTCGTTGTCGCAGATCAGGATGCGGCCGCTGGCGGCCTCGAGGAACAGGTTGCCAAGGGAGATGTCCTTGTAACAGAGGCCCTTGCTGTGCAGGCCATGGAACGCTTCGGCAAGGAAGAAGCCGGCGCGCACCGCATGGCCGAGGTTGATGGCCAGCCGGCCGCTGTAGTGCTCCACGGCCCCCACGAACGTCGCCGGTCGCAGCTCCATTAGGTAGCCGAAGCCGGCGGGGTTGGTGCGGATCAGCGGGAGGCTCGCCGAGGTGGGGCGCAGCAGCGCGATTGGCCAGAGAAAGGCCCGGCTGGGCGCCGTAGCGCGGATGCTCTCCAGCAGGCGCTGCTCCAGGTGGGGGTCCTGCTCGAGGCAGCGGGGCAGGTACCACTTCAGAGCCAGGCGATCGCCACCCACCGCCACTTCATAGACCTGCCCTTGAGTGCCACCCCCCAACCCGCACAGCACCTGGACAGGGCTGCTCAGACCTTCGAACTGCAGCCAGGCGCCTTCCGGCAGGATCCAGGTCACGGAGTGTTCAGGGTTGCTGGAGACTCTGGCCGATGGCTTTGCGAATGCCGTTGCGATGGGCCAGAGCGGTCACCCGGTTGGCGAATTGTCGCCGCTGGGCCCGCCCGTCGTGCAGCACCACCAGGAGGGTGTGGCTCTTGCGGGAGCCCAGCAGGATCCAGCCGGCCAGGGCCGCCAACTCCAGGGGCCAGAACAGGAGCGGGAAGGGCAGCAGCAGCAGGCCGCCCAAGCTGGTGAGCAGCCACCAGCTGAAGATGTGGGGAAAGAGGGGCTCGCTGAGCACCACCGCCGAGCGGATCTGGTTTAGAGGAACCGTGGTGCCGTCGATGTCGATGCTCTTGGGCGGGCTGGGCCGCCGCCCTGATCCGCCGGAGGATCGGGCTTCGCTTGCCCCGGCGGAGCCCCCTTCGGATGTGGCGCCGGTAGGCGCCCTCCTTGGGGAGGCCGGTTCCGGCGCTGCACAGGTTGTGAGGCTGAATACCAACACTGGCCCTCGCAGCCCCAGGCGTATCTCATCGCCATCGCTAAGGGGTCGACAGCGCCTGACCCGCTCACCCTCGAGGTAGGTTCCGTCACTGCTCTGCCAGTCGCACACCATCCAGCCGTGGCTGGCGTTGAAGCGCACCACCGCGTGATGGGGCGACACTCCTTCCAGGCTGACCAGAGTCAACCGGTTGTTGCCGGCCTGGCCAATGGTCAGCTGCAGGCTGGGCTGGAGGGTCACCCGTTTGGTTGGCGTGTCCCGCAGGTGCAGCTGCGCCGTGGCACCGCTCATCGCCCCTGCCGCCGCCGTTGCCACCACAGGCGCCAGTCGTTCCGCAGCTCGTTCCACCAGCCGCCGTCACCCTCGCGGTAAGGCACCACCCGGCCGGGAAATAGCAGGGCCAGTGCCGCCAGCGCCAGGCTCACCAGCACCATGCTGAGCAGAACCCAGCCCGGAATGGCCCCGGGCCACTGGGCTGCCCAGATGGCCCGCACCGCGTAAACCGCCACGGTGAGGGCAAGCCACAGGCGAAAGGGCTCCCAGGGGTCGTGCTGACGCGCCAAAGGCACTGCAGTGTGCTGCCCGTAGCCTATGTGCACCAAGATGTGCAGCGGTGGAGACGGACCAGCCCACAGGTGGCCAGGAGGCTGATTCTCCTGGCGCC
This sequence comes from Cyanobium sp. BA20m-p-22, assembly GCF_024346275.1. Lineage (NCBI taxonomy): Bacteria > Bacillati > Cyanobacteriota > Cyanophyceae > Synechococcales > Prochlorococcaceae > Cyanobium > Cyanobium sp. BA20m-p-22. Next base: position 3,374 of record NZ_JAGQCQ010000263.1, on the reverse strand, counting down.
CGCCGCCAATCCTGGCTCCAGCTGGTGCAGGCCCTGTTCGGCACCGCAGGCGTCGGCCGCCGCCAGGCACTGCGCGAGGCCTGGCACCAGCTGCGCCGCCGAGAGGCCGTAGCGGAGCTGTGGCAGGGGGATCAGTGCATCAGCCGCCTGGTGCTGGAGCGGGAGCGCATCCGCCTCGGCCGGGATCCCGATTGCGAGTTGCCCGTGGAGGTGGCGGGCGTCAGCCGGGTGCACGCCATTCTCGAGCGCGCCAGGTCCAGTAACCGCGATTACACCCTCGAGGATTTCAACTCCGCCAACGGCCTGTTCCACCGTGACCGCCGCATCCGCGCTATCCAGCTGAAAGACGGCGATGCCATCTGGTTAGGGTCGCCCCTTAAGGGGAATGCGCCGGTGCTGCGCTATTTCCATCCCCGCAGTGCACTTGAGCTGACAGTGCACTGGGTGGGGATTGCCAGCCTGGTGAGCTCCGCGCTGTTGGTGAGCGCCATGCTCGGAGCCGCCACAGTGGCGGGCGGATCCAAGATCCGATCCATCGCCGGTCCGGTGAAGATCTTCGCCAGTGATGGCAGCCAGGTGGATGCCAAGCAGGGTTCAGCCACGGCGTGGCCCTCGCTGGGTAATTATCCGCTGCATCTGCGTCAGGCGCTGATCGCCTCAGAAGAGTCGCGCTTCGGCTGGAACAGCGGCCTGGATCTTTTTGGCACGCTGCGCTCGGCACTGCTGCGCAGCGGTGGCGGCAGTGGCCTCACCCAGCAGGTGGCTCGGCTGTATTACGCCGATGTGGGCCGCGATTACAGCCTCACTCGCAAGCTGCGGGAGCTGTGGGTGGCCCTGCAATTGGAGGTGGGCTACAGCAAGAACCGGATCCTGAAGATGTATCTCGACCGCGCCCATCTGGGGCTGGGGTCCGATGGCTTCGAACAGGCCGCCCAGCTTTACTTCCGGCGTTCGGCCAGTCAGCTGGATCTGTCGCAGTCGGCTTTTCTGGTGGGCTTGCTGCCCAGCCCAAATGGCTACAGCCCCTGTTTGGCGCCGCAGCACTGGGAGGAAGCGGAAGCTCTGGAGGAGAGCCTGCGCAAGCGCGCCAACGGCAAGCTGAGCGAGCGCGACCAGCAGCGCATTGCTGCGGTGCGCGAGGGCGAGTGGCTGCCCACCCAGCGCCGCAATCTGGTGCTTGGTCTGATGCATGACCAGGGATTTCTGGGTGTTGGCCCCCAGGCCGATCAGGCCCTGCAGGATGCGAAGCGCAAGCCGTTAAATATCGACGCCTCTGCATGTCGGGAGAGTGCGATCGAGGCCTACCCCTACTTCAGTGATTACGTGATGGGGGAGCTGGAGGGCCGGCGCTTCGGCCTAAACCTCGATGAGGATTCAGGTGGCAATTACTACGTGGAAAGCACCATTGATCCCCAGTTGCAGCTGCTGGCCCAGGAGCAGCTGCGCCGATTCCTCGATGGCCCGGCTGCAGCTGCAGGCCTAAGTCAGGGAGCACTGATCAGCGTCAAGCCCAGCACCGGTGAGATCCTGGCCTACGTAGGTGGCGGTGATTACGACCGTTCCAGTTTTGATCGGGTGCAAGCCGAGCGTCAGCCGGGCTCCACCTTCAAGCTGTTTCCCTTCCTGGCGGCATTGGAGGCTGGTGTGAAGCCGGAAGATCTGATTTCCTGTGCGCCCTTCGGCTATGTGGCCGGATGCAGTCACGGTGCTGGTTCGCCAGGCGGCACCGCCAGCGTGATTGATGGTTTTGCCTTGTCGGAAAACGTGGTAGCGCTGCGGCTTGGCGAGCGTGCTGGTTTTCCCCAGGTGGTGAAGCGGGCTCGGCAGCTGGGCATCACCACACCAATGGATGCCGATGCCAACACCATGCTGGGCGGCCGCGAAACCTATCTCTATCAACTGGCCCGGGCCTATGCGGTGGTGGCCAATGGCGGCCGCTCCGTGCCCCTCTTTGGTGTGAAGCGGATCGTGGATCTGGGCATGTGTCCATCGATCCGCAGCCTCAGCACCTGCCCAGCCGGCAGCGTCACGGTGCCGATCGGTGAGCAACCTCGGCAGCTGATCACCCCGGAGGTCAATGCCAGCATGGATAGCTTGCTGGCTGCCGTGGTGCAGCGCGGCACGGGTCGTGCCGCCAGCGTGGTTGCCGAGGGCCGCGGCAAAACCGGCACCACCAACAATGGCGTTGATGTGGTGTTCATTGGCTATTCACCGTCGATGGATCTGCTCACGGCGATCTGGATGGGCAACGACGACAACAAGCCCGCCGATTCCGCCAGCGGTGCTCTAGTGGCGGAGTTGTGGGGGCGTTATATGCAGAAAGTGGCTGCCACAACTCCTCTTCGGAGTTGAGAACTGACTGTTCAATCACGTCTGCTGAGACGGATGGCTTGGTGCTCTGTTGAGACGGCTCACGATCTTGTCGAGCTTTCGGAAGAGCTCCATCCCCCTAATTACACCTTAAGGCAGCTCTCTTTTGAGCACCTGCCGCTATAATGTGTCAAAATAGTCTTAAGTACCAATTTCGATAAAATGAAGCTGTTTACTCATGTCTTGATCGCGTCGCTACTTGTCCCCACGTCTGCTCTGGCAAGCCCAGCTAATCTCGGGGACTGCGATCCCAACCTCAGAAAGAAAGATGAGTTCCACAAATACATGTGCAATCGAAATGACGGGAGCATTGGATGGCTTTCTGGAGGCAGAATTGGAGGTGGCACACCCATTTTTGCCGTAGCAAATCGCGACACACCCGACGCTTTCATGGTCTTAAAAGATACAACCGCTTATCCTGGGTTTCGCTGTTACTATGACGAGCCAAGGGGCTTAAACAGTCCTACCTCACGCTGCATAAGTCAAGTCCGTCAAATGGCCGCCATGCCGAGCGTTAAAGTCTATGCCAACTGCAGTCAGATTAAAGTCAGGTATTCGGACGAGCGCAGTGCGTACAAATTCTGGGAGCTTGATGAATACGGGTATATGACATGGCTTCCCCTAGGGGCACAACCTAGTTACGTCGACGGGCAGCCGATGCGCATGGCAGGTGGTACCGATAGCGTTGTCACAGGTGCTTTTGCGACACTATGTCCCGCCAAGTTCAGAAATTTTGGGGGCAAGACTGGAAATTAAGAGTAAACTGGTAACAATTGCAAATCAGCAGGTATCCGAGTAGTCGACGCGCATGCGTCTTCTGAACAACCCCTGGCCATTACATCGTTATTTTTTAATTAAATTAAGGGCACCTCGAAAAATACGATCAGCCCTTGCGATGAGGCGGCAATAGCTTATAATTTGGATAGTTAATTGCATCCCTAGTATGGGCCAAAGAGGCTTCTGGGACGAGCAGCAGAGGGTTGACAAGCTCAAAACTAAAAAGC
>NZ_JAGQCQ010000262.1:0-5433 GCF_024346275.1 Cyanobium sp. BA20m-p-22 | reverse complement strand
GGAGGCGGTGCGCTTTGGCTCGGTGCTGCTGGATGTGCTCAGGGCCCGGCCCGATCTCGATCTCACGCCCCCCTGCCGCCAACAGGTGTTCAAGGGGGAGGCGGTGAACCTCGATGCCCTGCCGCTGCTGCGCCCCTGGCCCGGAGATGGCGGCCGGATCATCACGCTGGGGTTGGTGATCACCAAGGACCCCGAAACCGGCACGCCAAACGTGGGGGTGTACCGGCTGCAGCAGCAGAGCATCAACACCATGACGGTGCACTGGCTGAGCGTGCGCGGCGGTGCCCGCCACCTGCGCAAGGCGGCAGCCATGGGCAAGAAGCTGGAGGTCGCCATCGCCATCGGCGTGCATCCGTTGCTGGTGATGGCGGCGGCCACGCCGATCCCCGTGCAGCTGAGCGAGTGGCTGTTCGCCGGGCTCTATGCCGGTGAGGGCGTGCGCCTGGCCAAGTGCAAAACGGTGAACCTGGAGGTGCCCAGCCACAGCGAGGTGGTGCTCGAAGGCACAATCACTCCGGGAGAAGAACTGGCCGATGGCCCCTTCGGCGACCACATGGGCTTCTACGGGGGCGTGGAGGATTCACCCCTGGTGCGGATCCAGTGCGTCACCCAGCGGCGCAATCCCATCTACTTCACCACCTTCAGCGGCCGCCCCCCCAAGGAAGACGCCATGCTGGCCATTGCCCTGAACCGGATCTACACGCCGATCCTGCGTCAGCAGATCCCGGAGATCGTGGATTTCTTCCTGCCGATGGAGGGGCTCAGCTACAAGCTGGCGGTGATCGCCATCGATAAGGCCTATCCGGGCCAGGCCAGGCGGGCGGCGTTGGCCTTCTGGAGTGCCCTGCCCCAGTTCACCTACACCAAGTTTGTGGTGGTGGTCGATAAGGCGATCAACATTCGCGATCCGCGCCAGGTGATCTGGGCGATCAGCGCCCAGGTGGATCCCCAGCGGGATTTGTTTGTGCTCGAAAACACTCCATTTGACACGCTCGATTTCGCCAGCGAAAGGTTGGGTCTGGGCGGCCGCCTGGCGGTCGATGCCACCACCAAGATCGGGCCTGAGAAGCGCCACCCCTGGGGCGAGCCCCTGGGGAGACCAGAGGAGCTGGAGGCCCGCATCGACAGCCGCTGGGCTGAGCTGGGGCTGGCCGACATCGGCACCCGGGAGGCCGATCCAGCCCTCTTCGGCTACACCCTCGAATACGTGCTGGAGCGGCTGGCGGGGCAAACCTGATGCTCAGCAAGCAGGCAAACCATGCCCTCAAGGCCCTGCTGGAGCTGGCCGCCGAACCCGAGCGCTGGCGCTCCACCCATGAGCTGGCCATCGCCCAGCAACTACCGGAACCCATGCTGGAGCAAATCCTGCTCCGGCTGCGGCGGGCCGGGCTGCTGGTGGCCCGGCGGGGACGGCTGGGGGGGTACCGGTTGGCTAGCACCCCCCGGTCGCTGTCGCTGGCGGCAATACTGATAGGTTTAGGCGAAGGGGCTGGAGCCGGAATCGCTGGCACTGCGACTGAAGCGGTGAGCCAAGCAGAAACCGCCGCCGCCGAGCAGGTGACTAGAGCTCTGGAGCAGCGCCTGGACCGGGCCCAGCTTCATGCTCTCGAAGACTTAAGTCTGGAAGATCTTATGTTTGACATGCGCAGCACCGAGGCTGGCGCCAACAGCGAGACGGGGCTGCTATTGGGGTGAACTACAAAGATCGTGGCGGCCGACGCCTAGCCAGCTGGAACCAGGAAGAGCGCCCAGGCAGACAGCACGCTGGAAGCTGATCGGGACAATAAGAAGCTGCTAGAACGCATCGAATGTTACAACCGGAGACTGGAGCATGAACTGCGTTTAACTATAATACGCAGAGCCCCAGCAGCAGCCATCCTGCGGTTCATTAAGAGATGTGGTTTGGCTGGCATGTAAGCCAGCTCAAGGCGATCCCCAATGTTCGTTCTAGGGGTGATGTCCGTTACCCACAGTGGTTCCTGTTGCAGATGGCTAGGTTCGGTATCCTGTGCGGCAACAGGAACTTACGCGATCTGGAGGCCTTTGCCAAGCTGAAGGCCTGTCCGAAAGGTAGCGGGTCCGCGAAGCCTTGAACCAAGAGCTGGGATTGGCTTTCAAGCTCTGGCCCTCAGCTGGCATCATCGTTTGCCTCTACCACTCCGCGGAATGGATGCCTGACGGCTAGAACAAGGTTCACCTGGGTTGGGAGCAGCTGCTGGCGGTAGCCGTTGCGATGGAGGGAGCGCTGATCAGAGAAGGGCCCATTACGCATGGCTCCAATAACGGCAGAGACCTCGGCCTGCAGCAGATCCTGAAGGACCCGCTGAACTCAGGGACCCAGGGGGCCACTATGGGTGAGGGTCATGGTCTGTGTTCGGTTCGGTGGTAGTGGTCCGAACAGGGTCACAGGCCAGCCCCCTAATACAACAACACAGAATTGATAGAGATGAGCCATCAGCCCGGGCTACGCCGAGACTGATCCTCCTGGATTACACCAATTCCTGGGACGCAGCTGTTTGAGCTGGCAAAGCCCTAGTCTTTGATTTTGGATCGTGCCGGGGTTGAAGGAGGCCTGCCTTATGCGATACGGATGCTTACCAGTGTGATTTCAGCAAACCTAGATACGAAGTACTCCTTGAGGAATTGAAAGTGCATGATTAAGAACTGCTTGCGAATAGCAAGATCATGGTCTATAGCTTTTCTACTTCAGAGCATCAACCAACTTCGTTACGTTTTTGGTAATAAGTGCATCCAGCGTGGCGCTGCCAAGCCATGGTTGGATGTCAACTCTTTTGAGGTGGGAAATTCCGAAATAAAGAAATCCTGGAGGCCATACAACCCATACAGGTGCCAGCTTGGCCGGATCGCCCTGCATTTACCGGAGATCATAATACCTCCACTACGCGTGACTATACTAGCGCAAGCAAGGATACTTTCCAGGTACGGTCAACTTTATACCAGTGATCTTCAACCTCTAGACGCTGATACACGCGAACAGCACGTCTTCAACGCATGCGCCGGGAGTCTACTCTTGCCGCTCACAAGAATCCAATCCGAAGCTCAAGATGACATTCTGCTCGCCCTTTTCGATTCAAGACAATGGCACTTGAACTACTTTCATTGGATTTGCGATTACCTTCCTAAGATCATCTGGGCCGAACGTTTCCTGGAAAGTCAAAAGCATCGGCTAAGATTGCTAATCTACACTAACCAAAAAGCCAAGACGCCTCACCTTCAGACCCTGAAGACCCTAGGCTACGAAAAAACGAACGTAATCGAACTCAATCCAGATAATATCTACTCGAACGTTACCCTAAGAAATATGATGAGGGTCGAATCCAGATACCGAAACGGGGGCGATATCCCCATCGACCAAATGCATCCCTCTGTCTATGAAGAGATAGGCAATCGGATAAAAATATTTGTCGCCTCAGCCTCTCGAAGAAGCTATGCAGCCAATTTATATATCTCTCGCGGAAGAGCGGGCACAAGAAGAATAATAAATGAGAGGGAGATTCTTCCCATTCTTATTGAGCACGGCTTTGAGATTCTGGAGCTTGAGACCATGGAATTCAACGATCAGGTTGCGGCCTTCTCAGAGGCCCGAGTGGTCATTGCTCCCCATGGTGCCGGCCTGACGAACGTCCTCTTCAGCAGAAATGCAAAGGTACTCGAGTTGTTTTCATTAGGACATGGTATTCGTCCGGAGTTCTTTCAGCTGACCATGATTAGAAAAGGAGAATACTACTTCCATACTTTCGAATCAGAAAATAAAAACGATGACTTCATCTTTAGTAAGGAGCTTGTCGTTCAATACTTGACCCTGCTTCTCTCCTGAAACCTGACTATGAATATATACCGCAGAGACGCCTGGATGTCTGTCTGTATGAGGCTTGTCGGGTCTATCAGCTCCCAATGGCCGCAACCACCGTCGGGTTCCGCTAGCCGTAACGGATTGGAAGGCATGCACGACGAGCCAACCGGTGGCAGCACCCAGTGGTGAGAGTGTTTTCTTGCAGCCGACACCGCAGGAAGTTCTATAACCACGGCACACCGCTAACTTAAACCTTCTCGGCAGCAGCACCGCCAGAAATATCACCGCTGTGCGAAAGCGTGACGACGCAGGCTGTGGACGGCTGATTTTTTTTGTCCGAAAGGTTTGCAAAATCGTCGGCTATTTGTTTATCTCACCCGAAAAAGCTGTCGTGATCAGGGTTGAAAAGAAGAAGCAGATCCAAGCCCTGCAGAGGACGCATCCGCTGTAGCCATTGCCTGGGCTAGATCAGAGGCGTCACCAGCAACTGCATCTGTGATGCCTAAAGTTGCACCAGCTGGATAGTGGTTCAACAACGCATCTCTCGGTACAACACAAGCGTGCGCATCACCCTGGAAGCCCTGCTACTAATGGTTAGAGTTCACTAAAGCAATGAGTGTTGGCACTGGACTCGGGTCACCAAGCATCAAGAAGAAGCTTAGCACTACCAGAGTGAAAGTATTGAAGAGATAGCACACTGTGATCAACAGCCGTTAGCCTGCTGAGGCTGGGGGGGAGGTCAGTCAATCCGAGCCGGATTGCACGGGGTTGTGCACGATATAAGGGCGCTAATGAAGTTGGTGGAGCGCCAGCAACAGCCCCATCCTTACTGAAGTTAGTGCCCCTCCGAGTGGTGTAACTCAGGAGGTCCTGTGACCCTTTCCGGAGGGTGAACAGGAGCAGTCAGAGGATGACTGCTTGGAAGCTGATTGCGCAGCTCCGTTCATCCAATATGAACACATAGATCGCTGAATTGGCAACTCAGCGATCTATGTGTTCTATGTAGATCTAGGGAGGAGCTGGTGCCTTTCAGCTGATGGGTTCGTCTGGCTGGGCGGACGGATCAGCATCGGTGAGCTCCAGCGGCTCTTCTGGCTCCGGGATCATGGCCATCGTGGCTTCGGAGAAGAAGCTGCGGTGCTCCAGCTGCCATTCCTCCTGCTGCTCCAGCAGCTGGCTACCAACCAACCGCACGCTCGCAGCGTCATTTGGAAAGTTGCCGACCACGTTGGTGCGGCGTTTGGTCATTGCGCTTCCAAGCGCACCTCGCGGAGCGACGTTAAGCCGCTCAAGCGGGTTGGTGCTCCAGATCTTGCGCCAGTGCTCCTGGGGAAAGTAGAGGAAGGCCAGTACGTCATCGCGAGCGGCGTCCATTACCGGCATAGCCGTTGGGAACTGCTTGCGCAGCATCTCGGTGACCCGCTGCCAGTGGGAGCGAACTTGCTCAGGTGCGTGGATCACGAATACTGCTTTCATGGCGGACAGGCAGCCACCATGTGCACGGCGACAATTAGGTAGGCGGGTCCGCGCAACTACATAGGCGGGTCTCAACGCGCGACAACAGGGCTCCGGTTCAGCTCTGGAGCTTTGTCATGCCCGCGTCTTTGTCGTTACGAATC
>NZ_JAGQCQ010000261.1:0-5451 GCF_024346275.1 Cyanobium sp. BA20m-p-22 | reverse complement strand
CAGGCTCAGCATCTTGTTCTCCTCATCCGTGCAGCCACTGCAGCGGCAACCACTGCAGCGAGGCCAGCAGCAACAGGATCGCCGCAAGCACCGTCAGCACATAGCTCTGCAGCTGGCCGCTCACCCCTAGCTTGAGACCCTCGGCGCTGGCCAGCGACAGCCGGCCGATCCCGTTCACCAGGCCATTCACCAGGGTCTGGTCGATCCAGTTCGAGAGCCGGGCCAGACCCGCCACCGCCGCCACGATCGTGGCGCGGTAGATCCGGTCGGTGTAGAAGTCGGAGGCGAGCAGGTCCTGCAGCAGCCGCAGCGACCGGGTCATCGAGCGGGACCAGAACTTGTTCAGGGGCACCAGGGAGCCGCCCACCGCCCCCACCAGGCCGCTGGCGCTAACGGCCAGGGCCACGGGCCAGGAGAAGGAGGCGATGCCGGGCACCGAATCGATACGCGCCATCAGCAGGGGCATCAGCACAACGAGCACCGTCAGGCTGACCATCGGCAGGGCCATCAGCCAGTTCACCTCGGGGGCGCGCTTGGTTTTGGGCAGGGCCGGGCCCATGAACACATGGCGGAATACCCGGATGAAGTTGAAGGCTGTCAGACCGTTGGTCAGCAGCAGCACGGCGGCAAAGAAGGGGTACTCGCTGGCAAATCTCTCCAGCAGCAGCCCGAAGCACCAGAAGCAGCCCAGGGGCAGCAGGCCCACCAGGCCGGCGCTGCCCACCAGGTATGCGGTGGTGGTGGCGGGCATACGGGAGCCGAGGCCACCGAGTTCGGTCAGGTCCTGGCAGCTGGTGGTGGCGATGATGCTGCCCACGCTCATGAAGATCAGGGCCTTGGCCAGGCCGTGGGCAAACAGCAACAGCATGGCAATCCCCGGCTGCTGCAGGGCGATGGCGATGAACACCAGCCCCAGGTAGGAGGTGGTGGAGTAGGAGAAGGCCCGTTTGATATCCACCTGGGCTATCGCCACCAGGGCGCCGGCCACCGCACTGATCGTGCCTACCACCAGCAACACGGTGGTGGCCAGGGGTGAGAAGCGCAGCAGCGGCATCACCTTGATCAGCACCAGGGCGCCGGCGGTGACGACAACCGAATTGCGCAGGATCGAGGCCGGATTCGGGCCCTCCATCGCCTCATCGAGCCAGAGGTGCATGGGGAACTGGGCGCACTTGCCCATGGGCCCGGCGATCAGCCCCAGCCCCAGCAGGGTGCCGGCCAGGGGGGTGAGGGCGCCGCTGGCGTCAGCATCAGCCGCCCAGGCGTAGAGATCGCCGAATTCCATCGAGCCAGCCCAGGCCGAAAGGGCAACCATGCCCATCAGCAGCAGCACATCGCCCACCCTTTTGGTGAGGAAGGCATCGCGGGCAGCGGTCACCACCAGGGGCTGGGCATACCAGAAGCCCACCAGCAGATAGGTGGAGAGGGTGAGCATCTCCAGGAGGAAGTAGCTCATGAACAGGCTGCTGCTCAGCACCACGCCGGCCAGGGCCCCTTCAAAGAAACCCACCAGGGCATAGAAACGGGCCAGGGCCCATTCCTTATCGAGGTAACCGAGGGCATAAACCTGGCCCAGCAGGCTCATGCCGGTGACCAGCTCAAGCGCCGCCAGGTTGGTGAGCGAGAGATCAAAGCCGATGCGCAGGTCGAGATCGGCGGCCTGGAACCAGCCGAATTCCAGGTGCTGGGGGCCGATTGTCCAAACCTGCTGGAGGATCAGACTGCCGTGGATCACAGCCAGCAGGGTCACCAGCAGGTTGAGGTAGGCGGCCGGACGCGGGCCGTTGCGCCTAAACCAGCCGGCCGCCCAAGGCAGCGACAGCACCATGCCACTGAACCCGTAGAGGGGGACCATCCAGACCAGCTGGATCGACAGTGGCAGGGGTTCGGCGGACAAGGGGAATAGGGCTTCGTGCAGCAGAGTTCAGGATGAAGCGGAGCAGCGGTGGCGGCCCCCAGATAGGTCTTGGCCTATGGACCTAGTCTAGAGCCGGGTGATTTAACTAGTTGCATTAAAAGGTGGCCCGCTCCATCGAAGGGGCGCTGGCACTGGCCCCGAGGCTGGCCAGCCAGGCGCGCAGATCTTCGCCGTGGTGTTGTTCGTCTGACCAAAGGGCCTCAAAGAAGGCCTGGTTGTCGGAATCGCCCACCAGCATGCAGAAGCGCAAGGCCTCTGCGTAGTGATTGATCAGGGCGGCTTCCAGGTTGAGGTTGAGCCTCAGCAAGCCAACCAGGTCTGGGGCCTGACTGACGGGACTCAGCTGGGAAGCGGCCGGCACCACACCCAGGGCCAGCATGCGCTGGATGATCCGCTCCGCATGCTGCATTTCCTCCACGGTTTCGCGGCGAAAGCGCTCTGCTGCCTCTGGATCGCCCCAAAGCTCCACAAGGGAGCCCTGGGTCATGTACTGCTGCACAGCCGAGAGTTCAAGGCTCAGGGCGCGACCGAGATAACCCAGGACGCGCGGATGAACGGCGCCCATGGGAATCAAAGACGGCGGGTGGCTTCAGTGGCGATCAGGGCGGGCTCCACTTCACTGTGGGGGCGGGCAATGATGTGGGCGGCGACCAGGCCGTCGCCCACGCGCTCGCAGGCATCGGCGCCGGCCCTGACGGCTGCGTTGACAGCACCGGTTTCACCCCGGACCATCACGGTGACATAGCCGCCGCCCACAAATTCACGGGCGATCAGGGTGACTTCCGCAGCCTTGGTCATGGCGTCGGCGGCCTCAATGGCAGGCACCAGGCCACGGGTTTCAATCATGCCGAGGGCAATGCCCTGAATGGAAGGAGCCATGGCTTTGTTGCTCGAAGGGGTGGATGGACGATTGGTACCGGCGCCGCCACCGGTACGGGAACGGGAACCGGCGACGGCGGTGCGGGGCTTGCTAGCCGCCGGTTTTGCTGCGGCCAGGGCCTTGGGGGCCCCCGCCGCAGCATCTGAACTGGCCGCCCCAGGTGCCGCTGCCGCTGCCACTTCCGCCGCCGCGGAGGCGGGGGCGGCAGTGGCAGCGGGATCGCTTTGGGGGGTGGGGGTGGCCATGGCTCAGGGGTAGGGGGCTGGTGGGAAGGCAGGTCGAACGGACAGCGAATTATCCGGGCGACCTAGCCGTCTGGCTCCCAGAAATCGATGATTCCGCCGATCGTTAGATCGGTCTGCACCTCGGGATTGCCGCAGGCAAAGCGGGCCGCCGAGCCGCTGGCAGTGAAGACCCAGTTGCCGGGGGAAGCCCCCACCGGATCAACGGCGACGCTGAGCTTGCCCTTGTTGTTGCGCAGGATGCGCAGATTGGAATGGTTAAGGCCAGCCACCCGTTGGCTGCACACCAGTGAACCGGTGACCTGCATGATTTCCATCAAGAAACCCCTCCCGCAGGAGCTGGGGCTTTGCCGGCATCCGGATCCCAGTGGTCAATGATGCCAACGATAGTGAGGTCGCTGGGATAGGACTTACTGCCGGCAGCTTCCCGGGCAGCGGAACTGCCAACGCAGATCACCCAGTCGCCAGGAATGCAGCCGACCGCATCGACGGCGACCTTCTGGCTGCTGCCATCGAGAACAACCTGTAGGTGCTTGTGCTCGAAATCGGGGATGCGGTTGGTAGAGACCAGGGGTTTGACCACCTTGCAGATCAACATTTCAGTGTCCTCCTGCGCTCGCGAACGTGATAGTGGAACCTACCGCCTCTGCAGGGGTATGGCGGTCCTGCTCGCGAATTGTTAGGAGCGCGTGCAGCAACCCCTGGCTGAATAGATCGGCATAGCGGCTTTCAATGGCGGCCTGCACCCGCTGGCAGCGGCGGATGGCGCGGTCGCGGGCCCCGGGCACTTGACCGTTGTAATCAAAACGCACCACAACCGGCACTGGCAGGCCGCGGGAAACGTTGAGACCCTTGAAGATCTTGATGCCCACATCTAAATCAGGGGCCCCTTCTTCCACCGTATCCAGGTAGGCGAAATAGGTGAGATTGCGCAAATGGATCTCCTTAAAACCAATCCCCACACCGATAAACCGCTCGGCGTGACCCGCATCTAAGTAACTGCCGCCATGGACTTGGCGCACATAGTCAATCTGGGAGAGGTTGTTCTCCAGCAACCTGGCAACCAGCTTCACCATGCCAGGGTCGGGGCAGCTGGCCGCAGCCTCTTCCACCATCGCCTCAATTCGGGCCCGGCCGCCATCGCTGCTGAGCTTGCAGGTGGCTTCATAGACGGACTGGGCATCGAGCCAGCGCTCCAGATTGGTGCTGCCATCGAGGCCTGGCACGTGCACGCGGATGGCGTCGGTGTCGGTGTCGATGCCCATCAGCAGCAGATCCACCGAGGCTCCGCAGCAGAAGCTGTTCTCCACCGCCTGCTGAAAATCCTTCAGCCGGGCGAGACCACAGGAGGCCGCCAGGCCATCGTCGCTGCCATGGGCCGCGCAGCCCTCGTGGCTGGGATCCTTAGAGCTGAAGTGGTAGAGCACCACCTTGAGGTAGCGGGTGTCGTCGTGGGCTGGATTGGGCAGCCCCTCGCGGTAGCGACGGTGCTCGGTCTTGACCCACCGGTTCACCGTGTTCTCCACGTCAAACAGGGCTCCGGCATGGGAGCGGCGCCTCACCGAGCTAAAGGGAAGCCTCAGGGCGTAGGCCACCGCATGGGCCAGCCGGCCATCGGAGCAGGGGGTGATGTCGAGCAGATGGAAGCCACAGGAGAGCAGGAAAGCGTTGAAGGCCTCCGCTGCAGTGCTGCCGGGCTTGCCGGCCAGGGGATCCTGCTGAAAGAAGGCCTCGCTGGTCTGCTCGTAGGTTTCGAATACACACCAGGCAAACAGGGTGGCCATGTCGAGCTGACTCACCCAAGCCTTCTCCAGAATCGGCAAGGGCAAGGCAAAGCCAAGCTCCAATAGGGCTAGACGCTGGGCCTGCTCGATGAAATCAGCCTCGTGCTGGAGCGCCGAAAGGCGCTTGAGCAGGGGCACGATGCGATCAAAAGCACCCTTCACCCGCTCGTCGTAGGCCTGCAGGGTCCCATTCGCCTGGCGGTCGGTGAGGGGATGGATCCCTGCTCCGCTGGCGGCGCCACCGAGGGGCCGGCGGCGGGGAGCCGTTGGGGCCATCGGGCGATACGGAGTGGCGGTGGGACGACGGGGCATCAGGGATTCAGCCGCGGGCTCCACCGGAAACCGTGATCAGGGAGCCAGCAGTGGTGCTGCCACTGGAGCCAGTCACCCGGCAGACGGGCTCGGGCTTCTCCTCGTTGCGCTTGGCCTGGAAGCTGGGCATGGCCTGCATCGAACCGGGCCTGGTGGGGTTGCGGCGGCGGGCCGAAACACCTTCGGTGCCCGTGACCCGATCACCCCGGTCCCAGTCATCGCCGGTGATCTTCAGGCCGGCTGAGATACCTTCGCCGGTGACCCGGGAGGTGGGGCGCTCGCCCTGCTCCCCAACTGGTGCTGCTTGAGCGCGTG
>NZ_JAGQCQ010000260.1:0-5458 GCF_024346275.1 Cyanobium sp. BA20m-p-22 | reverse complement strand
GCCGTGGCGGATGAAGCAGATCCCCAGGAACAGCCGCATCACCAGCAGGGATGCCTGGGCCAGGGTGGAGGGGGCTGCCGGCACCAGCAGCTCCACAACGGTGATCTCCATCTGGTCTGGGCAGTAAAACTCAGCTCAAGGTACCTAGGTCCGCCTATCCCTGCACCAGTTGCAGTTGGTGGCCATCGGGGTCTGCCAGTTGCAGGGCCCGTTCAGCGCCCACCAGGGAGGCCTGCGCGCCCAGCTCGATCACGCCACCATGGAGCACCTGGCCGCCGCAGGCCTCGGCCCGCTCGGCGATTGCCGCCAGATCCGCCACCCGCAGCCGCAGCTGCCAGTGGGCCAGATCCTGGATGCCCTGATCGGCGGGCATGGCGCGCCCGCCGGTGGGTTCGCGGTAGTCCAGGCACTCGACACCGGCGCCGGTGGGGCAGCGATGGCCGGTGATGTGCACCCGGGTGCCCGACAGACCATCAAGCCCATCTTGTTCCTGGCCGCTATTGACGCCATCGCCACCGGCACTCAAGCCCAGCAGCTCGCGGTAGAAACGGCAGCTGGCGGCGGTGTCGGCGATGCCGATGGCGCTGTGGTCGATGCCCAGCAAGGCCCCGGGCGCTTCGACATGCCAGCGGGCCTCCCCCTTGTCCGGCGGGAACTGCAGCAGCTCCAGCGGATGACCCTCCGGATCATGGAACTTGTAGGCAACGATGCCGGCGGCGGCGGTGTTCCAATCCGGCAGCCGCTGGGGCGCCGAGGAAATCGGTTTGATCCGGCCGGCCGCAAACGCCGGCTGCAGAGCGGCCAGGGCCGCCTCCATGGAGTTCACCACCAGGCAGCTGTGCTGGAACCAGCGGTCATTGCTCAGGGAATCGGTCGGGATCGGCCGGCCGGGCCGAGCGCCGGGACCGGAATCGAGCACCTCGGTGAGCTCCAGCACCTCGGCGCCGATTGCCAGCCGCAGCAGTTTGAAGCGGGCCCCAGGCAAACCCACCAGCTCCGCGTAGGGGCCGCCATCGACAATCAGGGGCGCTGCGTCGCGTTGAAATCCGAGGCACTCCGCAAAGAAACTGGCGGTGGCTTCGGCGTCAGCGGTCGTGAAGCCGATGCTGTCGATGTGGGGGTGGGTCATAGCTGATCGAGACATAAGAGGTTGGGAAAGAAAGGCCTCACGGCAGGGCCGCGGCGCCAGCGGCGGCAATGGCACCGTCCACATCGGGAGTCATGCCGGAGACCCCGACAGCGCCGAGGCAGACGCCCTGATGCAACAGGGGCAGGCCACCGGCCATGGCCAAGGAGGGCTCACCCATGGCTCCGGAGAGCTGCATCAGGGCGGGACGCTGTCCATTGATCGCCGCCTCCATCGCCTCGGTGGGTTTGCCGTTGAGGGCGGCCATGCGGGCCTTGGCCAGGGCGGCCTCAACGCTGGCGGGGCTGGCCCCATCCCGTCGCTCCACCAGCAGGGGATGCCCCCCGGAATCGACGACCGCCAGGCTGACCACAGCAGCGCGGCGATCAGCTTCGGCCTGGGCCGCGATCACAATCGCCCGACAATCGGCGAGCTCCAGCTGGGGAATCTGGCGCATAAGGGGATTCCGGGCTGACGAGCAGCCTGGCTCAAGCCCAGACGATGTTTATCAACCAAATATGTCCCTGGAGTTGGACACCGGCCGCAACGGCGGCCAGATCCTCCTCGCCCAGGCGCAGCGTGGCCTCCGCCTGATGGCGTACGAGATCGACGTCGCTGAAGCTGTAGCCGAGCCCAAGCCCTAGAGCAGCGACCGCATCGAGGTTTGGGCAGGCCTGCAAACGCTGCAGCAGGGCCGGGTCGGCTTTTGCTTGGACCAGGAAGGATTCGAGCTGGGGATTGGCCATGGGTGGAGGGGGCGAAGGGGAATCGATGCCGTCCCGCCATCGGAGACGAGGCATCAGGGACGTTGAACGCCGCGGGTGTTGGTGAACAGCGCGTAGATGGACGTCGATGCGCACAGGAACAGGCGGCTATGGAAGCGATCGCCGAAACAGAGATTCGAGACGCGCTTCGGCACCAGCACCTTGCCCAGCAGGGTGCCATCGGGACTGACACAGTGCACGCCATCGGCGGCACCGCACCAGAGATTGCCGTGTTCATCCACCCGGAAACCATCGGCCCAACCCGGGGTGATTTTGTGGAACATCTCTCCGCCGGAGATCGTCAAGCCGTCCTCGCTGACATCGAAGACGCGGATGTACTGCCGGGGGGCGGCCGCACCGGGAGCGCCGGACTCGACTACATAGAGCTTGCGCTCATCCGGCGAAAAAGCCAGACCATTCGGACCGTCGAAATCGGAAGCCATGCGCCGCAAATCGCCGCTGGCTGGATCCAGGCGATAGAGAGCGACGGGCTGCTCGGAAAGCTGGCGGCCACCCTCATAGTCGTTCATCAGTCCATAGAGCGGATCGCTGAACCAGACGCTGCCGTCGCTCTTCACGACCACATCGTTGGGGGCATTGAGCCGCTTGCCATCGGCATGGTTCACCAGGGTGGTGGTGGTGCCGTCGTGCTCCACGCGAGTGAGGCAGCGGCTGCGGTGATGACAGGTGATCAGGCGACCCTGGCGGTCGCGGGTCTGGCCATTGCCGTAATCGGAGGATTCCCGAAAGATAGTGACGCCATGGCGCTCACTCCAGCGCATGGTGCGGTTATTGGGGATGTCACTGAACAGCAGGCACTGATGGTCGCCGAATCACACAGGTCCCTCCAGCCAACGAAAACCGTCGGCCAGGAGCTCGAGTTCGGCATTGAACAGGATCAAGCTGTCAAAGCGGCCGTCGTAGCTTTCGGTGCGGGGGATGAGCGGTTGTTGTGTCGCCATAGGTACGGTTCTGGCCTTGGCTTCAGCTGAAATAGCCTGGCTTGGCTCCGCGCCAGGCATCATCGTTGCGCTGAATAATCAGGTGCAAACTGGGTTCATCGCCTATTTGGGCGGATAGATGTCCAAATTTACCATCCGGGGGTCTAATACAACCTTGATCTCCTCCAAAGCAAAATTCACCTGCACTGACAATTACCCTGTGGCCATCCATGCTTTCTACCCACCAGGCACCCCGAAGGACATAGATCAATTTGGGAATGGCGTTCTCGTGCCAGTCTCCCTTCCAGCCGACCGGGAGAATTGACAATAACGCATTCCCATTGTCAAACAGCTTGTGTGAAAACTGCGGCATTTGGAGCCCGGCCGTCGGGAATCCCGTGTTGAGCGAGAAGAGCTCAAAGGAGTTAATCGCGCACTTCTCCTGCCGGCTAACCCCGTTCTCATCGGTCCAGAGATGCCAATACCACTGAGGTTGTGGCGCAAGGCTGAGTGGGTCTGTCATGGTTTGGGTGTCAATCCTTGCTGGCGTTGGCTGAGATCAGCAATTGTATACTGGAAACCAAGGCTGCCACCTCCACAGCAGCTCGGTAAGGATAGGCCCGTGGATTTGGGAAGTAGTCCTGCCATTCTGAATCTAAGGTGCCGAGCTTATTAATGTCGGCCCGGAAGACGGTGGCGCTTACCAAATCTTTAAAGTAAGAGCCTGCTTCTTCGAGCACTGCCTATATGTTGCTTATCACCACCTGCTTGGATTCCTGAGTGATGTCACCATCGCCAGCCTTCAGATTGGTTTACGGAAAAAAGGCGGCTGCTCGGTGATGTAGAGGATGGTTCCCTTTTGAAATCTTGGCTGTAGGAGGTAACAGGCGCAGAAGCGATCACTTGGATCGCTCGGCGGATGTCGCTGGTAGCCATGAGAGGTTGACGGCCTAGAATTTAGTTTAGACATTGGCTAAATGCAGAAGGCCGTATCATCACTTGAGTTTGCCAGGTTTTCGTGGCTACATCTACTGCAACCGGCAACATTCTTGAGCCAATCTCCACTGAGGTTGCAAAAAAGTAAAAAAATTTTAACCCATGCCCAGTTCAAATCCCATGGCCGGCAAGGTCCTCTCATTACTACTGCAAGGCAAGGTCCCCATCGACACGGGTGGCAACAGTGGTATCGGTGTATTCATCGTCGAGTATCGAGCCAAACTCGACGCCAAGGTATTGATCGACTGAGGCTCCCACCCCGAGGCCATCGAAGAGCTGGAGCAGGAAATCGGTGCCTATGGCAGCAGCAGCTACGGCGAGCAGGCCGATGTGGACAAGCTGGATGACCTGCAAAACCTAGTGAATGCCACCGTGGCCAAGTACGGCCGCCTCGATGTGATTGTCAACAATGCCGGCATCGAGACGCGCACCTCGATCCTCTCAGTCACACTGGGGCCAAGCCACTGGGGGATAGTCCCAATGGCAATTGGCTCCATGGAGAAACCGGAGATCAGCCGACGAGTCTGGTGACTGACACCTTTGCCATCAGACCAAACATGCCAATAAATCACATCAGCGTGGGCCTGCTGCTCGGTGCGAGGATCGCCAGAAGCCTTGAGCTAAAAATCTTTCTCCCTTCTCTCGGCAGAAAGGTCTGCTTCAAGTGAGGATTCCGCCAAATTCAGCAGAGGCATTGCTCCGACTAATTCAATCAAAAGGTGAACTCGGCAATTCCTCACTAGGGCAAACCCAATCACCATGACAAGCGTATTCCAAGCGCAACTATTTTACCTACTGGCCACCCCGGAATCGCACCGGCACCAGGCCTTTCGTGTTGAGCTTGATCGCCCAGAGCGTATCGGTGGATCCAATGAACAGAATATTGTTATCGCGGCCACCGAAGCTGAGATTGGCCGTCTGCTTTGGCATCAGGATCTTGCCGATCAGCTTGCCCTGGGGGTTGAGCACATGAATCCCATCAAGGGCACCCACATACACATTGCCTTTCTCATCGAGGCGCATGCCATCTGGGAAGCCGGGGCTCACATCTGCAAAGAGTCGCTTGTTGCTGATCTGGCGTCCATCTGCGGAAACGTCATAGACGTAGATCCGATGGGGCAGATAGGTGAAATCGGTACGCGGTCCCTGGATTGCGGCACTGTCGATGAGGTAGAGCTTTTTCTCTCCCGGACCGAAGGCAATGCCATTCGGCATCATCAGCGACGGCTCCACCACGGAAAGCTTTGCCGTAGTGGGCTCATAGCGATAGACGTTGTTGGGCAATTCCGCCGTTTGCGGGAACTGCAGTGAGCCATAGCTGGGATCGGTGAACCAGACGCTGCCGTCGCTTTTCACCACCAGATCGTTGGGGGAGTTGAGGCGTTTGCCCTGGTAGCGATCCACCAGGGATGGTGCCTGGGGTTCGGGGCTGCGTAGATTCTCCTGCAGATCCCGGGTGATCGAGACGCGGCGTCCGGTGGTTTCCGCGATCAGCAGATGGCCCTGCTGATCCATGGTCTGTCCATCAGCCACCCCGGAGGGATTGCGGAAGAGCCGGGGCTTCTCCCAGGAGGCCGGGGTGATGGCGCCACGGGCATCGAGGCCATTCCAGCGCATCACATAGACGCTGT
>NZ_JAGQCQ010000026.1:0-20113 GCF_024346275.1 Cyanobium sp. BA20m-p-22 | reverse complement strand
CCGTGATCGACGGCTACAACGCCCCGCTCACGGGCGGCGCCTTCGTGGATCTGGTGCAGCGCAAGTTCTATGACGGCCTTCCCTTCACCCGGGCCGAAGACTTCTACGTGCTCCAGAGCGGCGATCCAAAGGGCGAGGCCATGGGCTATGTGGATCCGAAGAGCGGCGTGGAGCGGCACGTGCCACTAGAGATCCGCATCACCGATGATCCCGAGCCGATTTACAACCAGACCTTCGAGGACGTCGGCCGTTACAAGGCGGAACCGGTGCTGCCCTTCGCCACCTACGGCACCCTGGGCTGGGCCCACTCCGACGGGAACCTCGACGACGGATCATCCCAGTTCTTCTTCTTCCTGTATGAGCCGGAGCTCACCCCCGCCGGCCTCAACCTGGTGGATGGGCGCAACGCGGTGTTCGGCTATGTGGTGGAAGGGATGGACGTACTCGAGGAGCTCGGCGTCGACGACCGAATCGTTTCGGCCCGGGTGATCGAAGGCGCAGACAACCTCCAGCCCCACGCCTGAGCGGCGAGGGGGTGGGCCGGCCCGGGGATCACGTCAATGGATAGGGGTATCAGCCGCCGCCAGGGCGCAGGTCGCTGGGCATCAGCCCCAGGGCCAGAGCGCCGCGCTGCCTCAGCTGGGCCAGCAAGCCGGGCTCCAGCCGCCCGAACGGCTCCCCCAGCAGGCTCACCAGCAGACAGGTGAGCTGATCGCATAGGGCCAGGCTGTCGATTTCCAAGCCATTGGCCGGCGTGACCTTAATCACCACTCGCAAGGGAAGACTGCGGGAGGAGAGATCTGAGCTGAGCGGAACGACGAGGACCGTCGAGCGGCCTGGGTAAGCGGGAGAGAGCACAACTACAGGGCGTCGTTTGCTGTCGCGCAGCAGGGGGTTGCGAGGCCAGGTGCAGAGATCACCGGGGCTGGGCATCACGCTGGCAAGGGGCTGAGGGCGGCTGCTTCGCGGGCCGCGACCAGAGCATCCGGCGGCTGGATGGTCTGCGATGGATCCGCCTCGGCTTCGTTGAGCGCGGCATAGGCCTCGCCGAGGCGGCGCTGCCACTGCAGGTCGCGCCACTGGCGCACGGCTTCAGCAATGGCAGCAGAGCGGTTGGAGCCCGATCG
Source organism: Cyanobium sp. BA20m-p-22 (assembly GCF_024346275.1). Taxonomy (NCBI): domain Bacteria; kingdom Bacillati; phylum Cyanobacteriota; class Cyanophyceae; order Synechococcales; family Prochlorococcaceae; genus Cyanobium; species Cyanobium sp. BA20m-p-22. The sequence goes on along the minus strand of NZ_JAGQCQ010000026.1, from coordinate 18,986 downwards.
GTCGACAAACTCAAGCAGCTCATCATCCAGGGTGATGGAGATCTGGCGCGCGACCATGGCCATATAAAAGCTGATATGAAACCTATCAGGCTTGATCCTTTGGCGGTGGCCGGCTCCCTTGTGAGCCAGCATCTCGAGAAGCAGCTATTGAAACGGCAAACGAATCAATCCGCAGCAAAAAGCCGCCCCGAAGGACGGCCCGCACAGATCAGGCTGGGCCTGAACTCACTGCCACTTCTGGGCCACGATCTCGGCCAGATCGACCACCCGCTGGCTATAGCCCCACTCGTTGTCGTACCAGGCGATGACCTTCAACATGTTGCCGCCCATGACCAAGGTGAGCTCGGAGTCGATGATCGCCGATTCGTCGGTGCCGGCATGGTCGCTGGACACCAGGGGCAGGTCGCAGTACTTGATGATGCCCTTCATGCCGTTTTCTGATGAGGCCTTGAGCAAGGCATTTACCTCCTCCTTGGTGGTGTCACGGCTGATATCGAGCACCATGTCAACCACCGACACGTTCGGGGTGGGCACGCGCATGGCGATGCCGCTCAGCTTGCCCTTCATCGGCGGATAGACCAACGCCACCGCCTGGGCAGCCCCAGTGCTGGTGGGCACAATGTTGACCGCCGCGGCCCGGGCACGGCGCAGATCGCGGTGGGCTGCATCGAGAATGCGCTGGTCACCGGTGTAGCTGTGGGTGGTGGTCATCGTGCCCTTGACGATGCCGAACTCCTGATCCAGCACCTTGATCACCGGGGCCATGCAGTTGGTGGTGCAACTGGCGTTGCTGAGGATGTCCCAGTCTTCGTGGCGGTATTGGTCGGCGTTAACTCCAACCACGAAGGTGCCGACTTTTGCCCCCTTTCCGGGTGCGGTGAGAATCACCTTTTTGGCGCCGGCTTCGAAGTGCTTACTGGCGCCCACATCGTCGTTGAAGACGCCGGTGGACTCAATCACCAGATCCACACCCCACTCCTTCCAGGGAAGGTTGGCGGGGTTGCGGTCATAGAAGACCTTGATCTCCTTGCCGTTGACGAAGATGGCGTTGTCGGTGGTGGTGACATCGACGCCCCGCAGGGGGCCCAGCATCGTGTCGTACTTGAGCAGGTGGGCATTGGTGGTGGTGTCACCGGAGCCGTTGAGACCTACCAGCTCGATGCCGGTGTTGGCACCGCGGCTCAGCCAGCAGCGCAGGAAATTGCGACCGATTCGCCCAAATCCATTGATCGCAACGCGCAGGGTCATGGGCCGAATACGGCAAAAGCCGCTAGCTAAGGTGGTTTTGGCTGCAGATCATACAGAAATTAAGTCGCCGAACCCTCTTGCCGAAGGGAATCCGGCCATGGACCATGGCCAAACGCGCAGCAACTCGTAAAGGTCGAGAAGCTGTTGCCCGTTTAATTTCTTGCCCACCGGGCCCTGATCAGGATCTGACCTTGCCGCCGCTGCTCGATCGCCACCAACCACTGCACTTCATCGGAGTTGGTGGCATCGGCATGTCTGCCCTGGCAGGGATCCTGGCGGAGCGGGGCTATGCGGTGAGCGGTTCCGATCCCCGCGACCACGCCGTGTTGGACCGGCTGCGCCGGCTGGGGGTGCGGGTCTTTCTGGAACAGAGCGCCACCACCGTGGCGGCAATCCGTAGCGGCACCTCCGTTTCCCCCCTGGTGGTGATCAGCTCAGCGGTGCCGGAAACCAACCCCGAACTGGCTGAGGCGCGCCGGATGGGTCTGGCCATCTGCCATCGCTCCGATGTGCTGGCCGCCCTGATCAACAGCCAGCCCTCGATCGCCGTGGCGGGCAGCCACGGCAAAACCACCACCAGCAGCCTGATAGCCACCTTGCTGGCGGCCACCAACCACGACCCCACCGCCGTGATCGGGGGCATCGTGCCGGCCTTCGGCAGCAATGGCCGCCATGGCAAAGGCCCCCTGCTGGTAGCTGAGGCCGATGAATCCGATGGCTCCCTGGTGAAATTCAAGCCCTCCCTCGCCGTCCTCACCAACGTTGAGCTGGATCACACCGACCACTACCCCAACCTCGAAGCCCTGATCACCACCCTGCAGAGGTTTGCCGGCAAAGCCGAGCGGCTGCTTGCCAACCGGGATTGCCCCACCCTGCGGGATCAATTCCAGCCAAGCCACTGGTGGTCGATCGAATCGCCCGAGGGGGTTTCCTTTGCCGCCATCGCCCGGGAGCAGCGCGGTGACGGCACCCTGGCCGACTTCTACGAAGACGGCGAGGTGGTGGGATCGTTTGAGCTGCCCCTGGCCGGCCGCCACAACCTCAGCAACGCGGTTGCGGCGATGGCCGCCTGCCGGCTCGAGGGGGTGTCGTTTGCCGAACTCGCCCAGGCGATGGCCGCCCTGCAGACCCCCGGCCGGCGTTTCGATTTTCGCGGCATCTGGGAGGGGCGGCTGGTGGTCGACGACTACGCCCACCACCCCAGCGAGGTGGCTGCCACCCTCGCTATGGCACGCCTGATGGTGGACAGCGGCCGCAGCCCCTTGCCGGTGCCCCCCCGGCGCCTGGTGGCGGTGTTTCAGCCCCATCGCTACAGCCGCACCGCCCAGTTTCTAGATGGCTTTGCTGCGGCCCTGGTCGAGGCCGATTCGGTGCTGATCGCCCCCCTCTACGCCGCCGGGGAAGCGCCGATCCAGGGCATCAACAGCGCCGCAATCGCCACGGCCCTGCTCCAGCTGGATCCGGGCAAGCCCGTGCTCGTAGCCGCCAATCTCGAGGAACTGGCGGCCCAGGTCGTGATTGCCAGCCGGGAGGGTGACCTGGTGCTGGCCATGGGCGCCGGAGATGTCAATGGCCTCTGGGACCAGCTCTGCCAGCGCCCACCAGCGGCTGGCAGCGACGCTCCCCTGGCCGCCTGAGCACGATGGCCCCGGCTCCCAGCTGGCCCCTCGCTTTACGCCAAGGGGTCGCGCTGGCCAACTTCACCAGCTGGAAAGTGGGGGGGGCTGCCGAATGGCTCGCCGAGCCAGGCAACCAAGCGGAGCTGGTGGCCCTGGCGGCCTGGGCCCAGGCCCAGGCCATGCCCCTGCGGTGCATTGGGGCAGGCTCAAACCTGCTGATCGCCGATGCCGGGCTGGCGGGCCTCACCCTCTGTAACCGCCGCCTGCAGGGCAGCAGCCTCGATGCCAGCACCGGCCTGGTGGAGGCCGAGGCCGGCGAGCCGATCCCCACCCTGGCCCGCAAGGCGGCCCGCCTGGGCCTCAGCGGCCTGGAGTGGGCCGTGGGCATCCCCGGCACCGTGGGCGGGGCCGTGGTGATGAATGCGGGCGCCCAGGGGGGCTGCACGGCCGAGTGGCTGAAGTCGGTGCGGCTGGTGGATCCCACCAGGCACGAAGCTCCTTTTGATCTGCCTGCCAAAGCCCTCGAGTTTGCCTACCGCCACAGCCGCCTCCAGGCGGAGGCCTGGATTGTGCTCTCGGCTCGCTTCCAGTTGGAGGCCGGCCACGACCCCGCCGCAATCACGGCCCGCACCAGTGCCAACCTGCACAGCCGCACCAGCACCCAGCCCTACCAGCAACCCAGTTGCGGCAGCGTATTTCGCAATCCAGAACCCCACAAAGCCGGCCAGCTGATCGAGGCCCTGGGGCTCAAGGGCCTGCAGATCGGCCAGGCCCAGGTGTCGCCGATCCATGCCAATTTCATCGTCAACACGGGCCAGGCCACGGCCGCCGACATCAGCGCCCTGATCGAGGAGGTGCAGCGCCGGGTGATGACAGGCCGCGGGATTGCACTCCACCCCGAGGTGAAGCGACTGGGCTTCGGGCCAGGGGGCTGAAGGGCCTCTAGCCTGCGCAAAGCAACTCCCTGGGCATGGCTGGCTTCGGACTCCCCAACTTCGGTCAGCTCACCGAAGCCTTCAAGAAAGCCCAAGAACTCCAGCAGAACGCCCAGAAGCTGCAGGAGGAGCTCGACGCCATGGAGCTGGAGGGCCGCAGCGCCGACGGCCGGGCAAGCGTGTGGCTCTCCGGCAACCAGCAACCCCTGCGGGTGCAACTGGCCCCGGAGCTGCTGGCAGAAGGGGCCGCCGCCAGCGAGGCGGCCGTGCTGGAGGCCCTGCAATCGGCCTATGAGCTCTCTACCGGCACCATGAAGGGCCGCATGGAGGAGCTGACCGGCGGACTCAATCTCAATCTGCCAGGCCTGGGGGGCTGAACTCGGACTGGCTTTCGCGCTACGAATCGCCTTCGGAATCGCGCTCCAAATCACCTTCAGATTCGCCATCCGCTTGCCCCAAGGACTCCCCGTCCAGCACCTGCTGGCGCTGGAGCCGCCGGGATGGCTGGCGCAGGTGGCTGGCCAGCCCAGAGCCCCCAGAGCGATTGGAGCGCTCTGCCTGCCGACCTGCCTGCCGACCGCTCTGGCCAGCAAGATCACCCAGGCACTGGCTGTAAAGCGGGTAGCGCTCCCAGTCGACCCCAACTGCACAACCTGGATCGCCCAGGTGCAGGCAGTTCTTAAAACGACAACATCCTGCCTCCAGACGCCTGCGTATTTCCGGAAAGAGGGGGCCCAAATGGATGGCCTCGCCAGGCAGCTCTGGCCGGTTGAAGCCAGGTGTGTCGGCCATCAGGGCGCCTGGAGCCAACTGGAAAAGCTCCACGTGGCGGGTGGTGTGGCGCCCCCGCTGCAGCCGCCCCGACACCGCCGCCACCCTCAGGCCCAGCTCCGGGCAGAGGGCGTTGAGCACGCTGCTCTTGCCGACGCCGGAGGGGCCACACAACACGGCAATGCCCGGCTCGCGCAGCCGCTGGCTGAGCCGCTCCAGCCCCTGGCCGGTCTGGATCGACAGCGCCAGGGCCTCGTAGCCCCAGGCGCCAGCCCGCCGGCACCAGTCAGCGGCGACCGCTGGGGACACCAAATCGGCCTTGGAAAACACCAACAGCACCGGCCGGCCCGTGGCCTCGGCCGTCAACAGGAAGCGGGTGAGCTGCAGGGGGTCAAGCTCGGGCTCGGCCAGGGCAACCACCACCACCACCCGGGCCACGTTGGCCACCGCCGGCCGCTCCAGCAGGCCGTCGCGGGGCTCCAGAGCCGCCACGGCCCCCCGGCCCGCCGGCCAGTCGATACCCTCCAGCCAGACGTGATCCCCCACGGCGATGGTCTGGCCGCTCTTGCCAAGCCGGGTGCGTCGGGTGCAGAGCAGGCGGGTGGTCCCGCTGGAGCCGGGCTGGTCCAACTCCACCCAGCAGTAGTTGGCGAGCAGGGAAACCACCAGCCCGCTCAGGCGCAGGGGTTTTGGCTCAACCGCCATGGCACAGCACCAGCAGGCGCACCGCGCCCTCCTGGTGGGGGTGGGCCCGGCATTCAACCCGGTGGCCGGCGCTGATCAGGCCTTCGCTCACCAGCTGCTGGGGCTCTCCCCCATCGAGATCAACCCAGAGAAGCTCTCCGGAGCCAAGCCGTTCGAGGGCCAATTTGGTGCGGATGAAATTGAGCGGGCAGGGGGTACCGCGCAGGTCGAGCTGGGCCGCCGGAGCCGATGGGTCGGGGCCGGCTGTCAACCGAATAGGCCTCCGAACAGACCACTCTTGTGGGGATGCCTCTGGCCCTTGCTGGTGTGGTGACCGGCCAGCTGTTCGAGCAACTGCCGCTCCTCCCCATTGAGCTTGGTGGGCAGCTGCACCTTGACGCTGAACAGGTGGTTGCCTCGGGCCACCGGATTGCCGAGCTTGGGAACCCCCTTGCCCTGCAGGGTGATCACGGCTCCGGGCTGGGTGCCGGCGGGAATTTCCAACTGCTCATGACCATCGACCGTAACCACCTCGATGGTGTCGCCCAGGATTGCCTGGAGGTAGTTCAGCGTCACCTCCGAATGGATGTGGATGCCATCGCGGCGCAGGCCCGGAGCCGACTGAACGGTCAGAAACACATAGAGATCGCCGCTGGGGCCGCCCCGCTGGCCAGCATTGCCCTCGTTGGCCACCCGCAGCCGGGTGCCCGAATCCACGCCGGCGGGGATGTTGATCCGCAGCTTTTTACGCACCTGCTGCAGCCCCTGGCCGCCGCAGGCATTGCAGGGGTCGGCAATTACCTGGCCGCTGCCCTCACAGGTGGGACAGGCCGCCACCTGGGTGAAGTTACCGAAGGGCGTGCGGGTAGCCCGGCGCACCTGGCCAGAGCCGCCGCAGGTTCCGCAGGTGGTGGGGCCACTGCCCTGCTTGGCACCGGTGCCCTTGCAGGTGTCGCAGGTTTCGAGATGGCGGATCTGCACCTCCTTCTCGATGCCAAACACCGCTTCCTGGAAGCTGATGGTGAAATCCAGGCGCAGGTCGTCGCCCTGGTTGGGCCCTCGCCGCCGGGGGCCCTGGCCAGGAGCCGCCCCGCCAAAACCACTGAAAAAGGTCTCAAACAGGTCGGCAAACCCACCCATGTCGCCCATGTCGGGCATACCGCCGCCGCCGCCCAGGCCCGCCTCGCCGAACTGGTCGTAGCGGCCCCGGGTCTGGGGATCGCTGAGCACCTCGTAGGCCCGACCGATCTCCTTGAACCTGTCCTCGGCACCAGGGTCCTTGTTGACGTCAGGGTGGTACTGGCGCGCCAGCCGCCTGTAGGCCCGTTTGAGAGTGTCGGGATCGGCATCACGAGCAACGCCAAGCAGGTCGTAGTAATCGGCCATCAGCCGTTGTGCTCCTCAGGCGCGCCTGGGCCAGCTGGGGCGCCCTCGCCGGAATCGGCCGGGCCTGGCCCCATGGAAACCTTTACCAGGGCATGGCGCAGCACCCTGCCGTTGAGGTGGTAACCGCGCTGCAACTCCTCAATCACCACATCCTCGGGGTGGGCGTCGCTGGGCTCCCGCAGCACCGCCTCATGGAGGCTGGGATCAAAGGGCTCCCCTTCGACCCGCATCGGCGACACACCCAGCTGTTTGAACACGTCCACTAGCTGCTTGTAGAGACCCTGGTAGCTGCGATGCAGGGTCTGAGCTTCCTCATGCTGGGGATTGAGCTGCTGGCGAGCCCGATCGAAGTTGTCGACCACCGGCAGGATTTCACCGAGGGTGGAGCAGGTGATCTGGAGGCGCAGGTCGTCGCTGTCGCGACTCTGGCGCTTGCGGAAATTGTCAAAATCGGCGGCCAATCTCATGTATTGGCCACTGAGGGCCTCATGCTCGGCCTTTAGGGAAGCCAGTTTCTCCTCCAGCTCAGAAGCCGGATTTTCCCCGGCGGAGGCGGCAGGGTGGTCTGCACCGGCTCCAGGATTGGTATCAGCCGGCATCGAAGCGGGCATGGGGCTTTCTCCTGGCAGGGAGCTGTCTCCTGGCAGGGAGCTGTCGCCGCTCATGGAGGGGTCGCCGCTCATAGAGGTGTCACCGTTCATGGCTGACAAGATCAGACTTTAGTTTTAGACATGTTGAAGCTCCAGGCCCACCTCCCACAAGCGGCGGAAGCCCGCACCTCCTGACGCCATGAGCTCCACACCGTCGCGTCCAGGCCAATTGCTGCCCCCCAGTTCGCCACCGGCTGCGACCCGATCCCTGACCCAGGAGCTGGGGATCGCCAGCTCGGGCCAGGGCCAGCTCCAGGAGATTGCCGAAATTGAAGATCTGGAGACCAGCGCCGCCGCGGGGGGCAGCGGCACGGCCTCGCCAATCATCAGCCTGGTGGACCGAATCCTGATCGAAGCCCTCACCTCCGGGGCGAGTGACATCCACGTCGAACCCCAGGAAAACACCCTGGAGGTGCGCTTCCGCCTCGACGGCGTGCTGCAAAAGCAGTTTGAAGACCTGCCCAAAAGCCTCACTCCGGCGGTCACCTCCCGCATCAAGATCATGGCTGAGCTCGACATAGCCGAGCGTCGCCTGCCCCAGGACGGCCGCATCCGGCGCATGTTCAGGGGTCGGAAAATGGATTTCCGCGTCAGCACCCTGCCGGGGCGCAACGGCGAGAAGATCTGCCTGCGCCTGCTGGACAGCGGGGCCACCCAATTGGGCCTGGACACCCTGATAACCGATGGGGAGGCCCGCCAGACCCTGCGGGAGATGGGCTCCAAGCCCTACGGCATGCTGCTGGTCACCGGGCCAACTGGATCTGGCAAATCCACGACCCTCTACGCACTGCTGGCCGAGCGCAACGATCCGGGGATAAATATCTCCACGGTTGAAGATCCAATCGAATACACCCTGCCTGGCATCACCCAAACCCAGGTCAACCGCGATAAGGGCTTTGACTTCAGTACGGCCCTGCGCGCCTTCATGCGTCAGGACCCGGACGTGCTGCTCGTTGGCGAGACCCGCGACCTGGAAACGGCAAAAACAGCTATCGAGGCGGCCCTCACAGGCCACCTGGTGATGACAACCCTGCACTGCAACGATGCGGCCAGCGCCATCGCACGCCTCAGTGAGATGGGCGTCGAACCCTTCATGGTGAGTGCTTCCCTGCTCGGAATCGTCTCCCAGCGCCTGGTGCGCCGGGTATGCCCAGCCTGTCGAATCAGCTATGAACCCAGCCCCGAGGAACTGGCCAGATTTGGCTTAATGGGAAGCAACGAGACCCATGTCACCTTCTACAAAGCAAACACCCAAGGCCGCAGCGATCACAACCGCTGCAGCAGCTGCAACGGCGCCGGCTACAAAGGCCGCGTCGGTGTGTACGAGATTCTGCGCATGACCGACGGGCTTGCGGCTGCGGTGGCCAAACATGAAAGCACCGATGTGCTGAGGCGAATGGCCATAGAAAACGGCATGAAAACCCTGCTGGGCTATGGACTCCAGCTGGTGCGCGATGGCCACACAACCCTGGGCGAAGTTGAACGCATGTTGTTGACCGATTCCGGCCTGGAGTCAGAGCGGCGGGCGCGATCATTGAGCACCCTTACCTGCACAAGTTGCGGCGCTGGCCTGCACGATGAGTGGCTCGAATGCCCCTACTGTCTGACTACTCGCTGACCTACCCATGGCCGTAATGATCGAAGAGCTAATGGGCCAACTGGTTGCCGATGGGGGCAGCGATCTGCACATCAGCGCCGGCCAGCCGCCCTATGGAAGGTTCAATGGCCAACTCAGGCCCATGCAGGCTGAAATCCTAGAAGAAGAAGCCTGCAACAGGCTTATCTTTTCGTTGCTGAACAACTCACAGCGAAAACAACTGGAACAAACCTGGGAGCTCGATTGCGCCTATGGCCTCAAAGGCCTAGCCCGCTTCAGGGTCAACGTCTATCGACAGCGGGGCAGCTATGCCGCCTGCCTGAGGGCCCTGGCCAATAAGGTGCCATCGCTCGAGAGCCTGGGGCTTCCGCCGATCGTTGAGGAAATGAGCCACACGCCAAAGGGGCTGATCCTGGTGACAGGCCCCACGGGCTCGGGCAAAACCACCACCCTCGCGGCCATCCTGGAGCACATTAATCAAACGCGTGCCGAGCATATTCTCACCATTGAAGACCCTATCGAATTCACCTATAAGCCAGCTAAAAGTGTCATCCACCAACGCCAGGTAAACGACGATACCCGGAGCTTTTCAAATGCACTGAGGGCAGCTCTTCGCGAGGATCCAGATGTGATTTTGGTTGGGGAACTGCGTGACCTCGAAACCATCCAGCTGGCCATCACAGCCGCCGAAACTGGTCACCTCGTCTTCGCAACCCTGCACACCAGCTCGGCCGCCCAAACCGTCGACCGGATGGTTGATGTATTTCCAGCCAGCCAACAAACCCAGATCCGGGTGCAACTGAGCACCAGCCTGGTGGCGGTCTTTGCCCAAACCCTTTGCAAACGCCAGCACCAGGGCCCTGGCGAGAACGGCCGGGTACTGGCCCAGGAGATCATGATCAACACCCCGGCAACGGCAAACCTGATTAGGGAAGCAAAAACGGCCCAGCTTTATTCCCAGATCCAAACAGGGGGACAACTGTCCATGCAAACCCTGGAGAAGGCCCTTGCCAATCTGGTACTAAGTAACCAGATCAGCCTGGATACGGCCCTTTTAAAATCATCAAGACCTGAAGAACTCAAACGGCTTGTGAGCCAATTGGGCTGATCCATGCCGACCTTTGCCGCCACCTACATCAACCCCCGGGGGAAAGCGGCTGTCATCGACGTCGAGGCGGCGGATCCAAGCCAGGCAAAACGCTCCCTGCGCCTGCGCGGTATCCGAGCCACCGAGATCAAACAGAAAACAGAGACATCGGTCAGTGCATTCAATGCCAAAGCACTCCTGAATCAGAAGCTGAACTTCTCACGCTTCAGCGAACTGATCGAGACCAGGCCAGGCATCAAGGACAAAGCTGTTTTTGCAAGCAAGATGGCCGCCCTAGTGAATGCTGGCGTTCCGATTGTGCGCAGCATTGATCTGATGGCAGGCCAGCAGAAGCTGCCGATGTTCAAGCGTGCACTCGAATCGATCAGCCTGGAGGTGAACCAGGGCACCTCGCTTGGTGAAGCCCTAAGACGTTGGCCCAAGGTTTTTGACAAGCTCACCATCGCCATGGTGGAAGCTGGGGAAGCAGGCGGAGTGCTGGATGAATCCCTCAAACGGCTTGCCAAGCTGCTGGAGGACAATGCCAAACTTCAAAATCAGATCAAAGGTGCCATGGGCTATCCCGTGGCGGTGCTTTTTATAGCCGTCGCCGTATTCCTGGGCATGACTATTTTCATCATTCCCACCTTTGCCGGTATTTTTGATGGCCTCGGCGCTGAGCTGCCCTGGTTTACCCAGGCCATGGTGAACCTGAGCAGCCTGCTGAGATCTCCATTCACCCTTTATTTGGCAGCCGGCTTGGCGATCTTTATTTATATCTTTGGCAGGCTTTATGCGACGCCGCCAGGAAGGCGCCGGGTTGATTTATTGATTCTCAAACTCCCCCTCTTTGGCGAGTTGATTCAAAAATCAGCCACAGCCCAATTTTGCCGCACCTTCAGCTCCCTTTCGCGGGCGGGAGTGCCAATCCTAATGTCCCTTGATATCGTCAAAGAAATAACAAGTAATTCAATCATGGCTGATGCGATCAGCAGCAGTCGCGAGGGGGTCCTGCAAGGCATCCCCCTGAGCGTCGCCCTCGGCAACATGAAGGCATTCCCAGAGCTGTCGATCAGCATGATGTCCATCGGCGAAGAAACAGGCGAAATGGATACCATGCTTTCCAAGGTTGCCGACTTCTACGAAGACGAAGTTGGCGCCACAGTCAAGGCCCTAACCTCCATGCTCGAACCGGCACTGATCGTCGTAGTCGGCGGCATTGTCGGCTCAATTCTGCTGGCAATGTATCTGCCAATGTTCTCCGTATTCGATCAAATCAAATAGGCCCGAGCCAGTTTCTCAGGCCCTGGCCAAGGCCTGACCCACAAGCCAGCCACTGCTCCAGCAGTGCTGGAAGTTAAATCCACCGGTGACCCCGTCTATGTCCAGCAATTCGCCCACCAGGTAGAGGCCTGCCTGACGGCGGCTTTCCATCGTGGCCAGGTTGACCTCACCGAGGGGGATGCCCCCCGCCGTCACAAATTCTTCGCCGAAGGGTCCCCGCCCCGTCACGGCCACCCTGGTATCCCGCAGGGCCGTGATCAGCCCCTGCTGCTGACGCTTGGTCAGGTCGGCCCAGCGCTGCTGGGGATCGACCGCCTGGCCCTGGAGCAGGGCCAGCCAGAGGCGGCGACTCAACTGCGGCCAAGGCCGCCAGTTGGCCAGCTGGCGTTTGGCCTGGCCGAACTTGGCTTCGGCAAACATGGTTTCCAGCTCGGGCTGAGACTGGCCACCGGTCCAATCGAGCCGTAATTCGCCGCGGTAGCCGGCAACCTTGAGGGCCCGGGCTGCAAAGGCCGTCAGGCGCAGGGTGGCCGGCCCGGAGATGCCCCAGTGGGTGATCAGCACCACGCCCCGCTGGCGAAAACGGCTCCCGCCCGCACCGCCCGCCGGATCAGGGGGCAACTGCAAGGCCAGCTCCACCGGATCCATCACCACTCCAGCCAAATCCAGCAGGGGATCGCCAGCCATGGCCAGGGTGAACAGGGAAGCCACAGGAGGCACCAGCCCATGGCCCAGGCTCGCCGCCAAACGGCGGCCGCTGGGGTGGCTGCCAGTGGCCAGAACCAACCGCCCAGCTGTCATCTGCGGGCACTGGCCTCCGCGGAGCTCCAGGGCAAAGCCCCCGCCACTGGCCAGGGCAGCCCCCTGCAAACCCACTCCCGTATGGAGCCGCACGCCGGCCTGCAAGGCCGCCCGGCGCAGGCTGGCCACCACAGACTCGGAGCGGTTGGAGCGGGGAAACAGGCGGCCGTCTGCCTCCTCCACCAGCTCCAGCCCGTGCCGGCCAAACCAGGCCACCGCATCGCCGGGGCCAAAGCGGCCAAAGGGGCCCCGCAGGGCCTGGCCGCCACGGGGGTAATGGCCCACCAGGGCCTGGGGATCCCAGCAGGCATGGGTGACGTTGCAACGGCCGCCGCCGCTGATCAACACCTTGTGCAAGGGCTCGCTGGTGGCCTCCAGCAGACAGATATCGCCCACCCCCGCTTCGGCGGCGGCGATGGCAGCCATGAAGCCCGCCGCTCCACCCCCTGCCACCACCACGGCGGCTTCGCTAGACGGCATGGCTAAGCAGCATCGCGGGCGGGCAGCATGGGGGCATGGGGCAGATCGATCCGGCCAGTTATCGCTTCAGTGTGGCTCCGATGATGGACTACACGGATCGACACTTCCGGGTGTTGATGCGCCAGATCAGCCGGCGCAGCCTGCTCTACACGGAGATGGTGGTGGCCCGGGCCCTCCATCACGCCCGCCTGGAACCGGGCTCCAGCCAGCCCGATGGCCGGCTGGAGCGGCTGCTGGGCTTTGATCCAGTTGAAAAACCCCTGGCCCTGCAGGTGGGGGGCGACGATCCGGCACTGCTGGCGGAGGCCGCCCAGTTGGCGGCCGACTGGGGCTACGACGAGATCAACCTGAATGTGGGCTGCCCAAGCGAAAAGGTACAAAAGGGCCGCTTCGGGGCCTGCCTGATGGCCGATCCGGCCCAGGTTGCCCGCTGTGTGGCCGCCATGGCCGCCGCCAGCCCCCTGCCGGTAACGGTGAAACACCGGATCGGCATTGACGAGCGCGACAGCTACGCCGAACTGCTTGGCTTCGTCGACTCGCTGGCGGCGGCAGGGGCCCAACGCTTTGCGGTCCATGCGCGCAAGGCCTGGCTGGCAGGGCTCGATCCCAAACAGAACCGCACGATTCCGCCCCTGCGCCCCGAGCTGGTGCACCAGCTCAAACGGGATCGGGCCGACCTCACGATCGAGCTCAACGGCGGGCTTACCAGCCTGGAAAGCTGCCTGGAACAACTCCAGCTGGTTGATGGGGCCATGGTGGGCCGGGCGGCCTACGGGCACCCGCTGCAGTGGGCGGGGGTGGATCGGCAGGTGTTCGCGGACGACAGCCAGCCCGAGGCCACCGCATCGAGTGTGGTGCGGGGCCTGATTCCCCATGCCGAGCGATGGCGCCAGCGAGGCAAACGGCTCTGGCCGATCGCTCGCCACCTGGTTCACCTGGTGGAGGGGGTGGAAGGGGCCAGGCGCTGGCGCCAGGGCCTCACCCGGGCCGCCGGCTGCCGAGATGCGGACCCCAGCGTGCTGGAAGCGGCGGCCCTCGCCCTGGAGGAGCGGGGCTATTAGGCGGGATCTGGCCAGCCGGCGCCCCTGCCTAGCCCTCGGCGCCCCCGTAATAGCTGCCACCGCCGGTATCGCCACCACCGGTATCCCCGCCACCGCTGCGGCGGCGACGGGTGCGGCCCGCATCAAAATTGTCGCTAGGGGCAGGGGCACCAGAGCCATAGCTGCGGTCTTCCCAGCCGCGGGCACCGGAGCCGCCGCCCCCAGTACTCCTACCGCCAGCTCCACCGCCACCGCCATTGCCGTAGCCGCCGCCACCCCCTCCATAGCCACCGCCGCCACCCCCGCCGCCGTTGCCGTAACCGCCGCGACGCTGGCCGCCACCCCCGCCCCCGCCGGCCCCGCGGGGCTCAGCCTTGTTGATGCGCAGGGGGCGCCCCATCAGCTCAGCCCCTTGCAGGGCGTCGATGGCCTTGATTTCGGCAGCGTCATCGACCATCTCGACGAAGGCGAAGCCGCGCTTGCGCCCGGTATCTCGCTCGAGGGGCAAGGAACAGCTGACCACGTCACCGAAGGGTGCAAACAGTTCCGCTACGTCGTCCTGCTCAGCGCGGAAAGGAAGGTTGCCGACAAAGATACTCACGAACCGAAGATCGACCGCGGGGCCGATGCATGTGGGCCCTTAGGCCGCTAACTCCAGCACCCTAAGACGCCCACCAAAAGCTGACGGCCCTCAGGAGTCAAGACGACTCCGAATTCGTTGCAGCTGCTGCTGCACCTGGTCAAACCCCGTACCCCCCTCACTGCGGCGTGCCGCCACCACCTGGCGGGGGGTGATCGCCGCGTGGATGTCGATTTCAAAAGCAGCATGAAGCAGCTGCCAGCGCTCCAGCGGCAAATCCCTCAGCAGAATCCCCTCCGCCAGGCAGTCCTTCACCAGGCCGCCCACCAGCTGATAGGCCTCACGAAAGGGCACCCCCTTCGCCACGAGGTAGTCGGCCACGTCGGTGGCATTGGAAAAGTCAGCCGCCACCGCCGCCTCGAGCCTCTCGGGCCGAAACTCCAAGCCCTCCTCAAACAGAATCGCCATGGCCTCAAGGCAATCGAGGCAGGTGCGCACCCCGTCAAACAGGGCTTCCTTGTCTTCCTGAAAGTCCTTGTTGTAGGCAAGGGGCAGGCCCTTGATCATGGTCAGCAGCCCCATCAGGTGGCCAAACACCCGGCCGCTCTTGCCACGCACCAGCTCGGCCACATCCGGATTCTTCTTTTGCGGCATCAGGCTGCTGCCGGTGGCGCAGCGGTCGGTGAGCCCGATGAAGCCAAATTCTTGGGAGGCCCAGAGAATCACCTCCTCGCTGAGCCGGCTGAGGTGCACCATCACCAGGCTCGCGGCCGCCATGAACTCCACCGCAAAATCCCGATCACTCACCGCATCGAGGCTGTTGGCATAGATGGCCTCAAAGCCCAGCTCGGCAGCCGTCTGGCGGCGATCGATCGGCACCGGCGTGCCCGCCAGGGCAGCCGCCCCCAGGGGGCAGCAGTTCACCCGGCCGCGCACATCGGCCAGGCGGGAGCGGTCCCGCTCGGCCATCTCGATGTAGGCCAGCAGGTGGTGGGCAAGGCAGACCGGCTGGGCCCGCTGCAGATGGGTGTAGCCGGGGATCAGGACGCTGCTGTGGAGCTCGGCCTGGACCAGCAGGGCCCGCTCGAAACGCAGCAGCGCCCCATCGATCGCATCGATCTGGCTGCGCAGCCACAGCCGCAGGTCCGTGCCCACCTGGTCGTTGCGGGAGCGGCCGGTGTGCAATTTCTTGCCCAGGCTGCCCAGCAGTTCGATCAGGCGTCGCTCCACGGCGAAGTGCACATCTTCGGCCTCCAGCCCGGGCTGGAAACTGCCGCAGGCCGCCTCGGCCCGCACTGCCTCCAGGCCCTCGATCAGTTGGAGCGCTTCGGCTTCGCTGATCACCCCACAGCTGCCCAGCATGCGGGCATGGGCGACGGAGCCGTCGAGGTCCTGCTGGAGCAGGTTGATGTCGAAACCAATCGATGCATTGAAGCGCTCAATGGCCGGATTCAGCCCCTGCTCAAAGCGTTGGCTCCAGTTGGACGCAGCTGGATCAATGGCCATTCGGGGCTGGGCACAGGGCGCAGGGCGGGGATTCAGCTTGGCAGCAAGGGCAGCATCAGCTCCTCCCGCACCTTCAGCACCACCATCGAGGCATCGTCGTCGAGCTGCCGTTCCGCCCCCACAAAGCGATCGAGCCGGGCAAACAGCTGGTCGAGAATCCCCTGGGCTCCAAGGCCGGCATGGCAGGCCGTCTGCAGCTGGCGGATCAGCCGCTCCTCATCGAAGCGTTCGCCGCTAAACCCGGTGGCCTCCGTGACGCCATCGGTGTAATAGAGCACCACATCGCCCGACTCCAGCACTACCTGCTCGATGCCGTAGTCAGCCTCGCTCTGCAGGCCGATCAGCAGGCCGGGGGCATCGAGACGCTCCACCTGGTTGCGCCGCCGCCGCCAGATCAGGGGCGGATTGTGGGCCGCATTGGCGAAGCGCAACCGGCGGGTTTTGGGGTCGTAATCGGAATAGAAGAGGGTGACGAAACGGTGCGAATGGGCCAGGTCTTCCTGGGCCAGCTGGTTGAGATCGTGAAGGATCCGTTCCGGGGAGTGGCCGCTCAACACCTCCGCCCGCAACATGCCCCTCAACAGGGTCATCAACAGGCCCGCGGGCACCCCCTTGCCCATCACATCTCCCATCACCAGGGCCCAGCGGGCCTGCTCACGGCGCTGGCCCTGCAACTGGGGGCGGGTGGGGATGAAGTCGTAGTAGTCCCCACCCACCTGGAAGGCGGGCCGGCAGCGGGCGGCCAGCTCGACTCCGTCGATCACGGGGCAGTGATCGGGCAGCAACTGGGCCTGGATCTCCGCGCCCGTACTGAGCTGGCGATCGAGGCGCTCATGGCGCCGCATGGTCTGCTGCAGGGCATCATTTTCCAGGGCCACGGCGCTGAGATCGGCCACCAGCTGCAGGTGGCGTCGATGCACCTCACTCCAGGCAAAGCCCTGGCGCCCACTAAAGACATAAAGCCGCCCCCGCTGCACGCTGCGGGCCATCACCGAGGTGGCAAACACCTGGCTACCGCCCAGCAAGCGGCCTACCCGCTGGTCGAGCAGGGTCAGCTCCCCATCCCCGAGGGCTGCCAGTTGACGCACCAGCTCGGCACAGCGATCCCCAGGCGATGCCTGGAGTTGCTCGCGCCAGATGCGGCCATCTTCGTGAAACACCACCAGCACGGCTCCCTCTGCCTCCACCAGCCGGGATGCCACCAGGGGCACCAGCTCCAGGAAGCGGCCCAGGTTGGTGAAGCTGCGCAGGGTGAAGGCCAGGGAGGCGAGCAGCTCCTGGTTGCGGCGCTGCTCCCGGCTGAGGCTGTCGAGTAACTGCCGCAGGGAAGCTGCCGCCGAGAGGGCCGGGCTGGCCTGCTGCGGGGGGCGCGGTGGCGGCTTGTTGCTCACCGAGCCAGGAGGGCCTCGACGAATTCAAAGCTGTTGAAGGGGCGCAGATCGCGAATACCCTCGCCGGCGCCGATGAAACGGATCGGCAGCCCCGCCTCCGATGCCACCGCCAGGGCAACGCCGCCGCGGCCACTGCCATCGAGCTTGGTGAGCACCACGCCGGTGAGGCCAGCCGCCTTGGCAAAGGCCATGGCCTGGCGCAGCCCGTTCTGACCCTGGCTGGCATCGAGAACCAACAATGACTCCACAACCGCCTCGGGAGCCAGCTTGTCAATGATGCGGCGCACCTTGGCCAGCTCCTCCATCAGGTTGTGCTTGGTCTGGAGCCGGCCGGCCGTATCAACCAGCACCAGCTCCGTGCCCTTGGCCTGGGCCGCACCGATGGCGTCGTAGACCACCGCCGCCGGATCGGCATTGGCGCTGGGGTTGGCCACCACCGGCACATTGCTGCGCTCGCCCCACACCTGCACCTGCTGCACCGCAGCGGCCCGGAAGGTGTCAGCAGCCGCAATCAGGCAGCTGTAGCCACTGCGCACGGCCAAATTGGCCAGTTTGCCCAGGGTGGTGGTCTTGCCGACGCCGTTGACACCCACCAGCAGCCACACATTGAGCTGCTGCCGCTGGGGAGCCAGCAAGGCTGCCGGGCTGGCCTGGATCGGTTTGTCGAGAATGGCGCGCAGCTGCTCCTTGAGAAAGCGCAGCCCCTCGCTGGGATCTACCACCTCCAGGTTGAGGCGCTGGCGCAGGGCATCGAGCACCTGGTCGGTGGCCTTCACGCCCACGTCAGCCCGCAGCAGGGTGGTTTCCAGATCGTCCAGCACCTCCGGAGTGAGGGGGTCATCGCCGAGCTTGTCGAGCAGCTGGGTGACAAAGCCCTGGCGGGTTTTCTCCAGGCCCCCGCGCAGGCGGCCGAGCCAGTCGATCTCCTCAAGTGACACCTGATCGGCGCGCTTGCCCTGGGCCGCCAGCACCTCGGCAGACCAGGTGAAGACGGTGTCGAAGTCACCCAGGCTGGGCTCGGGGCCTGGGGCGGCTTGCGGGGCTGCTGCGGTTTCAGGGGTAGCGACGCCGATGGCCTGCTGCCGTTCGGCCCTCTGGGCCGCCGCCTGCTCGAGCAGGGACAGGACGGGTGTCGGGTCTGGGGAGGGAGGCTCTGGGGAGGGAGGAGGTGCAATGGCCTCTGGTGGCGCCTCTTTGTGTTCCTCCTCCTGCTCCTGCTTCTGCTCCTCCTGCTGGGCCTTCAGCCGGGCGTAGGCCAGCCGGGCCCATTCCAGGGCGTCCTGGTTGGCGTCTGCTGGGTCAGGCCCAGTTCGGTTGAACCAGTCGTAAGCCATGGCGCCCTCAGGCTCCCGCCACCGCTCGGGCGGCGGTGAAACGGCGCAGCACCCCATTGATCATGCGGCGCCCCTGTTCGTCGCTGTAGCGATTGGCCAGCTCCACTGCCTCGTTGCAGGCCACCGCCGGGGGGGTCTGGAAGCTGTCGAGATCCACGGCGGCCAGACGCAGTATGTCGCGGTCGATGCGGGGCAGACGGGTGAGCCGCCAACCCTCCATCACCCCATCGAGCCGGCCATCGATCAGTTCGCGGTCGCGCAGCACGGCCTCCACCCGGGCGAGGGCTCCGCGGCGCACCTGATCCTGATCGGCCAGCAGCAGCAGCCGCGGCAACTCCAGGCTGGCGGAGAGGCGATTGATGGCCTGCTCGGCCGCCGCCAGGCCCGCATTTAGGTGCTGACGCACCCGCGGCAGCTGCTGCTCACCCTGCTCCTGCAGCTCACTGTCCAGTAACTGCTGCTGGGCGATCTGCAGATCCTCTGCGGATCGGTCAAGGGCATCGCGCACGTGCTGGCTCAAGGTGGCGAGCACCTGCTGCAGCAGGCCATCCATGGCGGTGGGCAGCACCGGCTTTGCGCCCCCGCGGTCGCTG
>NZ_JAGQCQ010000259.1:0-5477 GCF_024346275.1 Cyanobium sp. BA20m-p-22 | reverse complement strand
CTCCCCATCCATGGCCCATACGCTGCCAGCGCTGCCCTACGGCCTCGATGCGCTCGAGCCCTACATCTCCCGCTCCACCCTCGAGTTTCACCACGGCAAGCACCATGCCGCCTACGTGACCAACTTGAACAATCTGGTGGCCGGCACGGATCTCGAGGCCAAGAGCCTGGAAGACACGATCACCGCCGTGGCCGGTGACGCTGGCAAGGCCGGCGTGTTCAACAACGCCGCCCAGGTGTGGAACCACAGCTTCTACTGGCAGTGCATGAAGCCCGGTGGCGGCGGCCAGCCCAGCGGCGCCCTGGCAGAGAAGATCAACGCAGACTTCGGCAGTTTCGAAGCCTTCGTTGAGCAGTTCAAGGCTGCCGGTGCCACCCAGTTCGGCAGCGGCTGGGCCTGGCTAGTGCTCGATGGCGGCACCCTGAAGGTCACCAAGACCGCCAACGCCGACCTACCCCTGGCCCACGGCCAGAAGGCCCTGCTCACCATGGATGTGTGGGAGCACGCCTACTACCTCGACTACCAGAACCGCCGCCCGGATTACATGACCACCTACCTGGAGAAGCTGGTGAACTGGGACTTCGTAGCAGCCAACCTGGCCTCGGCCTGAGTCGCACCCATCTGACATCAGCTCCTTACTGCGAGCCCAGCCCCCGGCGCCAAACCGGGGGCTTTTTGATGCAGCCAGTGAATGGCGATCAAAACGACAACAGCTGCCTTGCCGCAGCTGCGGATCAAGTGGCAGGGTGGGCGTCATCTCAATCTCCTCCGTTGTCCTTCACCGCCGACAGCCCTCTGCGCGATGCGGGCCAGGACGACAGCCAGGAGGATGCGCTGCGGGATGAATTCCTGGGAGCCCTGGAGGCCCTGGGGGGCTCCGCCGGCAACGGCCGCCTGCGCGAAGTGCTCGAGTGGGATGAGGCCACCTACGACGCTGTCAAAGCCGAGCTGCTGAGCCGCCGGATGATCGTGCCCGGACGGGGTCGCGGCGGCTCGGTGGCCCTGGAGGATGGCTCGGCGGCTCCCCGCACCCGTGCCCCCCAACGGCTCCCGCGCAGCCTCTGCCCCCAGCTCCTTTGAGCAGGCGTTCCGCGCCATCGACGATTGTCTACGCAAGGAGGCGGGCTGCGGCACCGAGCTCGACTACACCGAGCAGACTTCCTGGCTGCTGTTCCTCAAGTACCTCGAGGGACTCGAAGACGACCGGGCCGCCGTGGCCGCCCTGGAGGGCCGCAGCTACAGCCCCATCCTGGAGGAGCCCTACCGCTGGAGCCGCTGGGCGGCGCCGAAGAACGCCAGCGGCCAGCTTGATCACCACGCCGCCCTCACCGGCGACGACCTGCGCGACTTCGTGAACCAGCGCCTGTTCCCCTACCTAGAGCGCTTCAAGCAGAGCGCCAGCGGGCCGAACACGATCGAGTAAAAGATCGGCGAGATCTTCGGCGAACTGCGCAACAAGATCAGCAGTGGCTACAACCTGCGCGAAATCATCGATGGGCTCGATGGCCTGCGCCTGCGCTCCCAGGCGGAGAAGCACGAGCTCTCGATGCTCTATGAGGAAAAGATCAAGCGGCTGGGCAACGCCGGCCGCAACGGCGGTGAGTACTACACGCCCCGGCCCCTGATCCGCGCCATCGTGCAGGTGGTGAATCCGCAGATCGGTGAGTCGGTCTACGACCCGGCGGTGGGCTCGGCGGGCTTTCTTTGCGAAGCATTCGAATTCATGCGCAAGGGCGGATCCACGGGGGCGGAACTCAGCACCGCCGATCTGGACACGCTGCAGACCCGCACCTTCACTGGCAAGGAGAAGAAAAGCCTCGCCTATGTGATCGCGATCATGAACATGATCCTCCATGGCATCGAGGCGCCCAAGGTGCTGCACACCAACACCCTCACCGAAAACCTCAGCGATGTGCAGGAGCGCGATTGCTTCAATGTGATCCTAGCCAACCCGCCGTTCGGCGGCAGTGAACGCAAGGAGGTGCAGCAGAACTTCGAGATCCGCACCGGCGAAACCGCCTTTTTGTTTTTGCAGCACTTCATCCGCCTGCTGCGGGCTGGCGGCCGCGCCGGCGTGGTGATCAAGAACACGTTTCTCTCCAACACCGACAACGCCTCGGTGGCCCTGCGCCAGAAGCTGCTCACCGATTGCAACCTGCACACCGTGCTCGACTGCCCCGGCGGAACCTTCCAGGGGGCGGGGGTGAAAACGGTGGTGCTGTTCTTCGAGAAGGGCGCGCCCACCCGCCAGGTGTGGTTTTACCAGCTCAATCCAGGCCGCAACCTGGGCAAGACCAATCCGCTCAACGACCGCGACCTGGCGGAGTTCGTGGAGCTGCAGAAAACCTTTGCGGATTCACCCAAGAGCTGGAGCGTGCCAGTGGACTCCATTGATCCGCAGAGCTGGGATC
Organism: Cyanobium sp. BA20m-p-22; assembly: GCF_024346275.1. Lineage (NCBI taxonomy): Bacteria > Bacillati > Cyanobacteriota > Cyanophyceae > Synechococcales > Prochlorococcaceae > Cyanobium > Cyanobium sp. BA20m-p-22. Next base: position 3,066 of record NZ_JAGQCQ010000259.1, on the reverse strand, counting down.
TTTCGGTGAAGAACCCCCATGGGGGTGAGGCGGTGGCGCTGCGGAGTCCGGAGGAGATCATGGCGGAGATTGCAGCGTTGGATGTGGAGAGTGCGGAGGTGCTGGGGAGGATCAGGGGGTTGGTATGAGGGAAGGGTGGCAGACAAGAAACCTAGGAGACCTCTGCCGGATTCGGACGGGCAAGAAGGATGTCAACGAAGGCAATCCAGAAGGCGAGTTTCCGTTCTTCACATGCGCTGCCGAACATACGTTCAGCGATAACTACTCGTTCGATACAGAAGCACTGCTCATCGCAGGCAATGGCGATGTTGGCAAAGTAAGTTATTACAATGGCAAGTTCGAAGCCTACCAACGCACTTACGTCCTTTCGGAATTCACGGAAGTTTCACCGCAGTTCTTGTATCTCATCCTCGACGGCAAACTGAAGGACACGGTTTTCAAGCAGAAACTTGGGAACACGATGCCATAAATCAAAGTCGGGATGCTGACCGACTTTCAGTTACCCGTCCCACCACTCCCCGAACAGCAGCGAATCGTCGCCCTGCTCGATAAAGCGTTTGCGGGCATCGCCACCGCCAAAGCCAACGCCGAACAGAACCTCCAGAACGCCCGCGCGATCTTTGAGAGTCATCTTGAATCCGTGTTCAGTCAGCGGGGGGAGGGGTGGGTGGATCGCCAACTTGTCTCGCTCTGTACAGAAATCACTGTCGGGCACGTCGGCTCGATGAAAACTGAATACAAGGAGAGCGGCATTCCCTTTCTTCGTTCACAGAACATTCGTCCGTTCGAAGTGTCGATGGATAACTCAATGTTCATTGACGAAGCCTTTCATCGCACTTTGAAGAAGTCCCAGCTCTGCCCCGGTGATCTTGCCATTGTGAGAACAGGGTATCCAGGAACTGCGGCTGTGATCCCTCCAGAATTGTCGGAATCTAACTGTAGCGATTTAGTTATTGTGCGTCCAGGGGCGGAGGTCGATTCCCATTTTCTCGCTGCTTTTTTTCAACTCGGCCTTTGGAAAGCAGCTTGTGCTTGGGAAGATTGTTGGCGCCGCGCAAAAGCACTTCAATGTAACTGCAGCCAAAGAAGTTGTGTTGCACGTTCCGCCACTTTTTGAGCAGCTTGCCATAGTTGCTAAATCTGACGAACTCCGCGAAGAAACTCAGAGTCTTTCCCGCATTTACGAGTGCAAACTCGCCGCCCTGGAAGAACTGAAGAAGTCCCTCCTGCACCAGGCGTTCAACGGTGAGCTCTGAGCCCCAGGCTTAGATGGCACTTAACGTTGAACCACCAGCTCCGCCGTAACCATGACGGCTTCCGTCGCGCCACCTTGCTTGAACCGCGCTGAGGTGCTGGCAGTGCTGCGTCAGCACTACACGGCCTGTCTGCTGCGTTGAAGTCCGACTAGACTTCAATGGACGCTACCAGCGGTATGGCGATCGAACTCTCCAGCGACCAACTCGACGCCCTTAGCGTGGCGGAGAAGGTTCGATTACTTGAGCAGGTTTGGCAGAGCCTCTGCTGTCAACCTGATACCTTCACCTCACCAGACTGGCACGCTGATGTCTTGGTTGAGCGCCGCCAGCGACTCCTCGACGGTTCTGCCACGCGCATTCCCTGGAATGAGGCCAAAGCCCAGCTGCAGCGCCTGGCTGAATGATCATCGAGATTTCCTCCGATGCTCTGATTGATCTGGAGGAGGGATTCGACTTCTATCAACGTCAATCACAAGGTCTTGGGGCTTATTTCATCTCTTGCTTGATGTCAGACATTGAAGGACTCAATTACTTCGGCGGCATCCACCAGGTTGTGAATGGTTACCACCGTGCCTTGTCGAAGCGCTTCCCATTCTGCATCTACTACGATAAAAAAGGTGAAACTCTCACCGTTGTGGCCGTGCTTGATGCTCGCCGAGATCCTCTCTGGATACGGCAGAGATTGGGTTGATCAATCAGCGAAGCCTATGGCCATGGCGCCCAAACAATTGAGGTGATCGTCTACCGATTCGTGCACAATGCGGCCGGCGGCAAAGACGGCGCGGGCTTCCTGCAGAGCAATTTCCAGCTCGCACTCCCGGAGGCGCTGGTAAGCGTCGGCTTCCATCACCACAAACCGCAGTTCGCCCCGCACGCTCAGTCCCACCTCCCGTTCGTGCTCCAGCGCTCTCTGCTTTGTCTGAAGAGCCGTGATGGCTGCATCCGGCTGTTAATCGCCAGCCACCCCGAGGTGGAAGCTGCAATCCCATATCGAACGTGCCGGCCTGGAGCTATACCTCCGGCCGGATAGGCCAAACTGACCCCCCTCAGCGCTCGTGGTCGCGCCGCTCCCATGAACGAGGCCGAAACCCGCGCTGAGCTGATCGACCCGCTGCTGGTGGCGGCCGGTTGGGGCGTGGTGGAGGGCAGCCGCATTCGCCGCGAGTTTCCGATTGCCCCGGGGCGCATTGAGGGCGGCGGCCGCCGCGGCAAGTCCCTCAGTGCCGACTACGTGCTCAGCTACCGCAACACCGCCCTGGCGGTGGTGGAAGCCAAGGCCGATGGGTTGCCACTCACCGAAGGCGTGGGCCAGGCCAAGGAATACGCCGCCAAGCTCCAGCTGCGTTTCACCTACGCCAGCAACGGCCTGGGCATCTACGCCATTGACATGGACTCGGGCGAGGAGAGGGAGGCCGAAGCCTTCCCCACGCCCCAGGAGCTGTGGCACGCACCTTCGCAGTCGAGAACGCCTGGCGCGATCGCTTCGCTGCCATTCCCTATCCCGACAAGGGCGGCAGCTGGCAGATCCGCTTCTACCAGGAGATCGCCGTAAGCCGGGTGCTGGAGGCGATCGCCGCCGGCCCCAACCGCATTCTTTTGACGCTGGCCACCGGCACTGGCAAAACTTCGATCGCTTTTCAGATCATCTGGAAGCTCTTTCAATCCCGCTGGAACCTCTCCGGCCAGCCAGCCACCGGCCCCGCATCCTGTTTCTGGCCGATCGCAACAACCTCGCCGATCAGGCCTTCAACGACTTCACCGCCTTCGCCGCCTTCGAAGAGAACGCCCTGGCGCGGATCGAACCCGACGA
>NZ_JAGQCQ010000258.1:0-5522 GCF_024346275.1 Cyanobium sp. BA20m-p-22 | reverse complement strand
AGGCAGCAGCACGCTTCGGGAAGACAACTTCAAGCCATGCGCGGCGATAGCTGTTCGGCACGTTGCCGTAGAAAGTCCTGGTGCCAGTCATTGGTTCCACGGCCATTCGGGCTCGGTGTCGAGCAGATACAGCAGCATTTGGCGCTGGGCCATGACCAGACCACAAGCAAACAGCGGCACCAGGTCAGAAAGTGCAGCCGGTTCAAGCACTGCGGCAGTTTCCGTAAGTGCGGTTGCGGCAACTGCCAGATCCGAATGAATCACGGCAGCACCTGTTCAAGCAGTGCCAGCTCGGCGGCGATCTCGGCTTGCTGTGCAAGCAGTGCGCCGGCTTGCTGCTGCACCTGGTGGTCGATTGCTTGCTGCATAGCTGCCAAGTCGCCTAGGCGGCTGAGCACCTGATCGCGGATCTTCGGATCGTTGACCAGTGCCGGCAGTTGCGTCGACCAGAACCACTCGCGGCTGACTGGTGGCAAGCCGGAGCAGTTCGGATCGTCGAGCATCTGCTTGTCGCGATCGTTCAAGATCCGGTCGAGCGTGGCGCTGTAAACGCGACCTTCGACGCGCAACCAGCCAGCGACCGGATGTGCTTTTGCGACTCTCATTGACCTAGCCGGCGGCCGGTCAGCATCTGCACGCCAGCCAGCGATGCGCGTTCGCGTGCTCGGCGGTGCAGCTCGTTTTCAGCAGCAGCGCGCTCGGTCGCTTGCCGCATCCGGTCGATCTCGGCGGCTTTCGCTTCGGCTTGCGCCTTGGCGGCATAGTCCGGCGCGCCGATGGTTGCACCGACCAGCGTTGCCAGATGGTGCGCCAATGCCGGATCGTGCCTTTCAAGCAGGCTGGCGGCGGTCAGGTTGCGACTGCCTGGTGCGTATGGGTTCGGTGCTTGGCCGAAGCGGCGTGGCATCTTGTCGACGATCGTGGCCATGCCTGGGATCTGCCGCATCCGTTCAAGCACTTGCACGGCGCGGATTTCAGCGTCTTGCGCTTGGCGGTGCTGCTTGTCGATTTCGCTGTCGAAGTCCGTCATGAGTGCACCACCACTTCGCGGCGTGCTTGCGGATTGGTCAGCGGATCAGCGGTGGGCGCATTTGGAAGATCATCGTCGGGACGTTCAAGCAGAGCCTCAACTTGAAGTTGGCGGATGATTGCATCGCCCATCTTGTAAAGCAGGTTCGGAGTCGGCATAGCTGCGTGATTGCCTACGCTTCAGTCTACTCGCGTTCTTTAGCGTGGAACAATCGAAGCCCTTGCCATCGTGCTCAAACGTGCCCCGCCATGTGCGGCTGTAGTCATTCCACATGGCTTCGAATGGGTTCTGCTGGTGGGTCATTTCGAGCAGGATAAATACACTTACAGAGCAAATGGCCCAGTCCCAGTCATTGCAAGGCCTGTCGCATGGTGGCCATCACCTGCTGCCGGTCGATTGCGGCCAGCTCGTCGAGCACTTCGTAGTGCCAGAACCTGCGTCCGCCGATGCGCGCGCGCTGGCTGGTGCGGTTCAGCTTGAAGCCAAGTAAGGCCAGCATCGACGCCACATAGGTTCGGCATGTGCCGCTGGTCGGATTGAAGCCGAAGACTTCTCGCCAGCGGTTGCCGTACTTCTTGGCGGTGTCGTGCGTCGCCTCGTAGTCGGCCATGATCCGCGTCTGACCAGTGCCGGCCAGGTTGACCAGTTCAAGCAGCCATGGCATCTGCTGCAGCGCAGTAGCGCGCGTTGCTGGCGCCATTGCCTTGGTTGTATCCGGTGCGAAGTGCCGCTGGCTTGGCGATAGAGATTCGCCTTTCTGCTGCTGCCATTGCTTGCGAGCGTCGCTGTCGACCACCAGCAGGTGCTGCATGATCTTTCCGTAACCATCGTTGCGACTGGCTTCGACTTGCTTGGCCGTTGGCAATCCAATGCCAAGGTCGCGGTAAATGCGGCCACGTTCAATGATGCGGCGTTCTTCGGCCGTTAGCCGCTGCCGCTGTTCAAGTTGTTCGAGCTGGCGTGGCATCGGTGCCGGCGTGGCCGCAACTGCTGCGGTTTCTTCGGCAATCGTTTCGGTGCGGTCTTCGTCGAGCAGGTCGATCAGTTCGGTGCCGGCTTCGCTGCCAACCAGATCAAGCCGCTGCACGGCATAACCTTCGCGGCCGAGCAGTTCTGCCACGGCGTGCCGGTAATGCGGCGCCAGCCAGTTCTGATCGGCAGCAAGTTGCGACCACCACCGCAGGTAGCGCGCGGCATCCGGGCAGGCTTCGGCAGCGTCGACCAGGTGCAGCCGCACCAGTTGGATTGCATGTTCGAGCTTGCCGGTTTCCAGCTCGTCGACCACCGGCGCACCATTGCCGACGCGGCTGCCGGTGTGATTGCACCAGACGTAACGCGGCACGCTGCTGCGCAGCCGGCCAAGGCTTTGCACGGCGGCGTGGGCTGTGACATGGCCGCTGGTGTGGCCGAGCACGGCTTGAAAGTGGCCGGCGTGGTCTTCGATGCTGAAGCCGGTTTCAAGCACCGGACTGGCCAAAACCACATCGAAAGCCAGCAATTTCTGGGGATCTTCGATGGCTGCTGCTGCCGGATGGTCAGGCTCGCGGATGGTTTCTGCTGTCATTTCAAGAATCCGCGCATCCGGCCACCAGCGGCGCACCAGCCGCGCAAGGTTGACCGGCGCCATCTTCGAGCTGGTCTTCTTGCTGCCGGTGTGGAAGACGAAAGGCGCGCGGCGGTTGCATAGGTTCCGCATCTGCTGCAGCAGGTCTTCGACCTTGCGGTACATGACCAGTTCGCGGCCGGCGGCGGTCTGCAGCGTCGACTCGATGATGTGCGCCTTGGCGCCATCGCCGCGCATGACCTCGAAGGCGGCCAGCGTGGTTTCGTCGATGTGCGCACCAGCGAGCACCACCTGGTCGGCAGCAGCAACGCAAGCGGCAAGGTTGGCCACTGCACTGGCGCGGTGCTGGCTGATGTGCGTGGCGGCGGTCAGGCAATGGCGCAGAAACGCGTCGGCTTCGTCGATAAAGAGCACGGCGCCACGGCACTGCTCTGGCCGTAGTTCGCTGCTGCCGCCTATGTAGCTGCTGTCGACCACCACCACGAAGCCTTCTTCGACTTGCCGTAAGTGCGCTTGCGACTGATCGAAGGCGTGCATCACCTGGCCTTCGCGCTTAACGGCCAAGCCGAAGCGGTGCCCTTGGTTGTCGGCCAGCGAGCGCCGGTGCGTGATCGACACCATGCGGCTAGTGCTGGCCCGTTCGGCCAATGCGCCGGTCTTGTTTGTGCCAAGGCCACCAATCAGCGCAACCAGTGCGGCGCTGCTCGGCACATCGCTGGCCTTGAAGTGCCGGGCAATGATTCGATGCTGGCGGCCGCTGGTCTTGAACGGCTGCAGCAGGTGATCGGTGATTGCTTGCTTGCTGGTGTCTTCCAGCCACTGCTTGAACGGCAGCACCGGCAGCGCAGCAAGTGCAGCAGCGCCACCATGCAGCAGCAGATCGTCGGCGCCTTTAAGGAAACCGGCTGCACCTTGCGGCTGCACCATTTCGCGGATGCGCACCTGGTGGCCGGCGTCGAGCAGCAGATGGCCAAGGCGGCGCCTTGCTTGGCGGATTGCAACGCGGCCGCGTGCACTTTCGCTGGCGTCGAAGCCAATGGTCAGCGGTGCACCTTTCGGCCGGATGCTGAGCCACTGCAGTTCAGCGATCAGCGTCGGAGCGCCGAAGACCACGCCGGCAGCGTCTTTCGGTTTCGGGCAACCGTTCCAGATGCCAGCCAGACCAATGGTCAGCCAGCCATGGCTGCACGCGGCGGAGGATTTCTTCTCACCTTCGTCGAGGCATAACTCGACGGCAGGTTGCGCCAGCAGCCAGAGCCATGCCGACCAGCTCGACACGAAGGCCGGCGGCGTCAGACCAGCACGCGCGGCGATGACTTCATAGCTGGTGGCATCGAGCGGCGGAAAGTACGGCACGGGCGCCGAGCCGGCTGGCCTTTCGTATTTGATCGGCTTGCGATCGCTGCCGATCCGCGCGTAATCCGGCTTGAACGTGACCGGCACCATGCGGCCGTCTTCCAGTGGCGCATGACCAGATGCCAGCCAGCCACCACGGCACGGCCGTGCGTAGTGCTCGCGTGCACGCTGCACCTGCTTGGTTGCGTAACCAAGGTTGCGACCGAGCTTCGTCGGATTCAGGAAGCCGAGCACCTGGTGACTGCCTTTCAGCGAGTCGAGCGCCTGCTCGGCAATGCCTGGTGAGACTGCGCTGCCGGTGGTCCATTCGGCCAGATGGTGCGCCAGTGCACGCGGTTCGGTGTCCCAGTGCAGGGAAAGCTGGCGGTCTGGAGCTGGGTGGATTACAGTCATTGCAAGGCCGTTACAGCGGCTGCGAGTTGGCGGGATCTGTCCGTTGGCTTGTCCGGTTCAGCGATTGCAGTCGCTTTATCGGGTTGGTTTATCTGCTTTCGTTAGCCAGTTAGCCAGGCAGCAATGCCTGGCTTTCTTGATGCGCTGCGATTGCCATCGCATTGCTAAAACCACTATAGATGGTGTTTGGATAAAACAGTGCCGCTAGTCGTGGCGGTGGTCGTGTGATCGCGTGACCTTGCGGTCATGCGGTCGTGTGATTGCGTGGTTGGCCATCTGGTAGGTCTGTGGGTGGTCAGGTCTGGCTTTCGATGTGCAGCAAGTCGCCTGGCTGCAGCTTTAGAGCTAGGCAGATTTTCTCGAAGTTCTTGACGTCGATCATCGAGAACTGGTTGCGGCGCAGCTTGCTGATCGTTGATTCGTTAATGCCGAGCTGCTTGGCCAGGCTGGCCGTCGTCAGCTTGAGCCGCGCCATTTCGATGTCGAGCGTGCAGATCAGTGCCATGCGGTTTGGCTGCTGTCGGGATAGTGCCGTCATTCTGGCGACTGTGCAACCATGCGGTCGCATGACCTTGCGGTTGTACGGTCGCATGGCTACGGTGCCACCAGCCGCCGCCAGCAAGTGCTCGCAGTTCAGTCGCAAGGCCAGTTACGTCAAGTGCCGGCGGTCTTCGCTGGCATGGATCGCGCCGAAGCCTTGGCCTTCGTATCGCGCATGTTTGACGCTGCTGCAGCAGGTGCAGCGGTCTGGTGTGACGTTGAGCTGGTGCGGCGGTTTCTGGCGGCTTGCAGTCGCACCGGCAGCACCGAAACCAGATCGGGATACCAGCGCGAGATTCGGCACCTAGTCGACTGGCGTGATCTGCACCATGCCGGCGTGCCATTGCGGCTGCTCGATCCGGCAGTGGCGCAAGATTTCGTCGATGGCTTGCTGCAGCAGGTCGAAGGCGGCCAGCTCAAGCCGCGCACCTTTAACCGACGGATCGCTGCCATCTCGGCGATGTATCGGTGGGCGTCGGAACCATGCCGTTCTGGTGTGTCTGGTGTGCCGCGCAATCCGATGCCACGCCGGTCAATGCTGACGGCGGCTAAGTGCACCAGAGCACTGGCTGAGCCAGACCTCGATGCAGTGCTTGGCGTGATCGCTGCTGCTGCTCGCAATGGCTGCCGCAATGCGCA
>NZ_JAGQCQ010000257.1:0-5541 GCF_024346275.1 Cyanobium sp. BA20m-p-22 | reverse complement strand
GGGTGATTGCTAGTAACTGCACTGCAGTCCTATGATCAAAACAAGCCAGCGATGGCCACACCACACCGCCGCCATGCCCCACAAGGTCGTTTACGTAATTCGACATCTCGACACCGGACTTCACAAGATCGGCATTACCAATAACTGGACCCGCAGGAAGCGTGAGCTGGAAGTCGGCAGGAAGACTTCACCGGTTCATGTTGTGCGGGTCAATGACGCTCGCCAAATTGAATCCTTCCTTCACCGTCGCTTCCATGCCAATCGGATGCCCCAGTCCGAATGGTTCAATCTCTCGGCTGAACAACTGGAGTTTGCTCGGACAACACTCCTGAAGGCCAGCAGCGATCACCAGGGGCACACCGCCAAGACCGAGACGACAACCCTTAAGCCACTCGCTCCTCCAGCACCAATCGTTCGAGCTGGATCTTCAACACTTGGGCAGCCAGCACCGACAACGGCGCCAGTCGCGGGGAAATGGTGGTCATCGTGGGTGGTGGCCTTGCTCAGCTTCCTGCTTCCCTGCGGGCTCATGATTGCAATGGTCCAGCAGCAAAAAGATTTGGCAGCTGCCCAGGCAGCTATCTCAGCCGCCGAGCTGGAGAAAGGGGCCGCAGAGCAGGCGCAAGCTGAACAGGCTCGCCTTGCCGCCGATGAGGAAAAAGCGAAACAGGCTGCGCTGCAGTCGCCGGAAGCTATTAGAACTGCCGCACTAAATCGCTACAGCTGGTTCTTAAATAAGCTCGCAGCCTATGACTGCAGGTTTTATGTCTGGTCAGCTCGACCCGGTGATCCAACCGTGCATCTCAGCGGCTTTTCAGCGCTGCCTGATGCCGGCCCCGGGGACAACGCCGAATGCTCGCCACCCGTCAGTAAGACAAACAATGTGATCATCCCAATTAGCCCCGAAGAAATCGTTATCCGCGACAAGCTGTTGCTCGAACGTGGCCAATTACCGCCTGAAAAAGATCGTTTCCCGCAATGGGCATACCGCTTGGATTGGCCATCTTCATAATTGCAACGCAGGTCGGCTCCACCGGTAACGGCGAGCGCCAGCTTGGCCTTGGTCGTGGTGGCCAGGCCTCAGCCTCCTGGAGGTGAACGGCTGGTATCGGAGGCCTGCTTTCAATTCTCCTGCAGACAGGTAACCGCACCCGCAGGATCTATCGCGTAGCCGAAGATAACCATCCCCTAGCAGGCCGCGGCCAACTTCTCCACTACCAGCCGGATTCCTGCATTGCTCAGCGGCAACCTCACACACCACGACTGCACCCTGCCCTCCTGAAAATGCCACCTGTCAGGACCTGTCCATTGCGGTGATTGCTGGTCCCAATACAGAGCAACCTCCCACCCTCCTGGCAACCCCAGCACCATCAGCTGTCTCATCTGTATTCCGGCCATCAGTCAGTCCTGCAATGTCAGACAGAATCCTGCAATGCTGTGTTAGTTCCTGTCAATCTTTGCACAGGTGGGATGATCTCTGACAGGGGTAATTGGGGGGAAGTAATTGCCGTTTTTGGGGTCGTATCTTGTGGTGGGTTGTGTCTATTAGCGCAGCGGCGATTCCCCCGTGCTGGGGTATGCGAATCCCTGTGGCGCCAGCAGGGCAATAGGGCATGCACCGATCTTTTCCTGGGGCTGGCGGGGCAGGGAGGGGTCGGTCTGCTGCTGGTGCTGGCGGGGGAATCGAGGGGAGGCCTGGCCGGCTAGCTAGGCGCTGGGGGCCCCCCCCCCTGTTTGAGGTGCCCACCTGTGCACAGCAGGGGGCAGCAGGGGTGGGGACCGCCGGTCCAATGATTTCAGTTGCAAGAAACCCCGAACAATGTCCGGAGTTTCTCTGGCGCAACCGTTCAGCAGGAGTCAAGCGCCAGTGCAGCAGGGGGCTGACTGGCCCTGTCCCTCGACCACGGGCTGAGAGGGGCCTTCCTGCCCCTACAGCAGGGCAGCAGGGCAATGGCCGTGCGATGGGGGCTGGCGGGCCTGCAGGGGCTCACAGGGGCAGGGAGAGGTCAGCAGGGTGCAGGTGCTCGCCGCGGCCACCAGGGGCCTGCTGCTGGGGCTCACAGGGCAGCAGGGCTGGCACTGGGCTAGCGGCCCTTCGCCCTGCCTGCAGCCAGCCAGCTGGAGAGCGCCCTGATCACCCGCAATGGAGAAAGCAACCAGGGCGACTCGGGGCGCGGCGGTGGCTGAGCCCGCCGCCTCTCAGCCAGCAGGCGCTGCAGCTCTGGGTCTGTGCTGCTGCCGCTTTCCGACACCGTGGCCCGTCGACCATCGAGGTGCTCGTACTCGTACCAAGCAATCGGGTTCCCGGCGTCGTCCTGGCCATCGCACAGGGCGCTCGTGTACCAGCCGGCCAGGCCCTCAGCCTCAGCCATGCGCTGGCGCCGTTGATCGAGCTGCTCTGGGGTGGGCTGGGGCACCCAGTCAGTGTCGCCCAGGGTGAAGGTGGCCGGCCCTGTTCGGAACCGACCGGCTGTGGCCATGCCCACAACCCCGTTCCATAACTGCCTGGGGCTGTTCCACAACCCTGTCCGTTTCCTGCCGTTCCATCACAGGGGGTGTTGTGGTATGAAGGGGGTGAGCCCGCGCAGTTGACGCTGCCGGACTCGTGACCGTTCCACTGGAGATGGACGATGACGAAGATTCTGAAGGGGGCCGCCGTGGCCCAGCCCATTGCTGCCCCTGCTGGCCGCCGTTGGGGCTATGGCCGGGTCAGCACCGAACAGCAGACCGAAGCGCAACAGCGGGCCCAGCTAGAGGCTGCCGGCTGCGATGAGGTCATCACCGAGCAGATCAGCTCAGGCAAGGCCGACCGCCCAGGGCTGGCCCAGGTGCTCGGTTCCCTGCAGCGCGGTGATCAGTTGGTGATCGCCAAGCTCGACAGGCTGGCTAGGTCGCTGGTTGAGCTGCTGGCCATCGCTGCCGATCTGGAGGCCCGTGGCATTGATCTGGTGGTGCTCGACCAGGCCATCGACACCAGCACACCGGCCGGCCGGCTGATGTTCCAGGTGCTCGGGGCTGTCAGCCAATTCGAGCGTGAGCTGGCCATCGAGAGGACCAGGGCCAGCGTTGCCCACCGCAGGGCCACAGGGGGCGATCTGGGGGGCCGCAGGAAGTCTTACAGCGATCAGCAGTTGGCACTGGGTCACCGCCTCCGGGGCGAGGGCCAGTCGATCAGCCAGATCGGTTTGGCCCTGGGGCTCAGCAGGGGCACCACCCACCGGCTGCTGCAGGAGAGCGCCAGCTCGACTCCGCAGGAGGCCAGCTGATCGCCGCGGCCATGGCCCACCTCGCCCAACTGGGCGAACTTGCCCTGTCCCTTAGCCATGCCCACTACCTGCCCGCTGCTGCCCTTCCTGGGGCCTGTGGCGGGCTTTGCAGTGAATGGCCAACCATGCGGCCGACGCCGAGCAGGGGGCTTCCTGGGGTTCATGGGGCAGTCGAGGGGCCAGGAGAGCACAGCTCGACGCTCAGGCGGCCGCGGCCTGCTGCTGTTGGCGCCTCAGGTCCTCGGCCTCACGGCGCTGGCGCTCGGCTTCCTGTTGTTCAGGGGTGTGGGTCAACTGCAACCGGGGCAAGCTGCGGACCTGTTCGAGCAGGCCGGCCACCTCGGGTCTGGCGCGGTGGCGGTCCGCCCTGATCTTGGCCTTGGGCTTGGCGGCCTTGGGCTTGGGCTTCGGCTTGGTTTTGGCAGGGGCCTTGGCAGCGGCTTTGGCTTCCCGTTCCCTGGCCAGCTCACGCAGGCGCCTTGGCCGGGTGCCGGTCACAGTGTCGTCAGGCCTGACACCGCCGGCCAGTAGCTGTTGCCACTGGGCCCACCGCATCCGCTCGGCCTGCTGGGTCGTGCGGCCATCGCTCACCACCAGCGGGTGCAACACCCAGAACCACCAGGCAGGGCGGTCGGCGTCTCTACCCACAGCCAGCAGTTCGGCGGCCTGCAGCCGGTCGGTAGCGGCCATCACCGCTGCTTCAGCCATCCCGGTGGCCGCTGCCAGGTCCGGCCATTCAGCCCAACACCGGCCGCCCTTCCACTCGAAGGCCCCCAGGATCGCCAGCACTACGGCCACATCACCGGCCTCTATCTGCCCATGGCGCAGGGCCACCAACAGCGGGCCACCGTCTGGCAGCAACGGAACCAATGCGAACGGGGACCTGCCGTTTTTCGTGGGTCGGTGGGCGCTGGGCGAAGGCTTCTGTCGAATCTCACCAGGCGCTCGCATCCCCTCAGCCCCTGCTGTAACTGGGGTTATCCAACTGGGGTTATCCATTTGGAAAAGGCTGGCGCACCTATTCCCGGCCACAGACGATGCCGCTGGTTTGATCCTGCGGCGACTCTTCACCCGTGGCCAGCTGTTGCAGCCATTCTGCCGGCGGGTGCTGGCGGATCCAGTCAGGCACCGGCGGGGGCAGCGGGCCACCGTTAAACGAAACACCGCGGCCAGGGTGCTGGCGGTGCTGGCGGACGGATGCAGGCGCTGCCGCCCACCTGTTCCAGGGTCATAGATCTGGATGCTTACCCGAAAAGGAAGCTGGCCCCTGTTGGTGGGCGACTTCTCGCCGGCTAGCGGGCCGGGCTCTCCTGCGGGGTCGAGCTGGTGTCCTCCTGCCAGTGGCCCTGGAGAGCACGTACTGCGGCCACCCCTGCGGCGCCCAGGGAAACGATGGTGGCGGCACCAGCCCTTCGGGTATGCAGCAACCCTGGCAATGCCGGCCGAACAACCCGGCCCGGGAGGCCAGGGGCGGTAGGGCGGATGAACCTGCCGGTGGATCCAGATCGGACAGCCCAGGCCGTGGTGGGGATGGGGATGCCAGTACGGCGGGATAAGTCGCTGATGCTGCCCTCGCCGGTGGTGGCCAAAGAGATCAGGATCTGTGGCAGTGCCCAGCTGCCGGCCGCGGCCAAGGCTGTGAGGGCTGCTGCTGTTGCTCTCAGCTGGTCAGCCTCCAGGCCCGTGGCGATGGGGCCATGGGCTGCAGGGGCTGTGAGATTCGAGCTGCTGGTCATGCGGCTTCACCGTGCTGGGCCAGCAGCTCAACGATCTCTGGTTGGGCCAGGAACGTTTTGATGGTTGCCCCGTTGGCACCCCGGGGGAGTTCGCCCTGGGGAATCCGGTTAATCAACGCTGCAGGCACAGCTGTGGGGTCGGCCAGCTGGAGGGTGATGACGCTCTGTTGCCAGGGCTGGAGGGCTGTGATGTCCATTTCGGCGGTGGCGATGGGGTCTGGAGGGGTGTTTTGAGGGGTTTCCGGGGTCAACCCTTCAACCCTCCCGAACTGCTCAGCTCCGAGATCGCTTGCGCTGGAAGGGATCTGAGAGGCTTGAATAGTTTGAGCAGATTCAGGGCAAACCGGCTCTATAGAGAGAGAGACAGGGGGTAGGCCAATACCTGAAGGCTCTATACAACTTTTCTCTCTTAAGGGCACCTCGAAAAATACGATCAGCCCTTGCGTTGAGGCGGCAATAGCTTATAATTTGGATAGTTAATTGCATCCCTAGTATGGGCCAAAGAGGCTTCTGGGACGAGCAGCAGAGGGTTGACAAGC
>NZ_JAGQCQ010000256.1:0-5567 GCF_024346275.1 Cyanobium sp. BA20m-p-22 | reverse complement strand
AAAGGGGGGAGTTCTGATCCACCAGAAAGCTGTCGCCATTGACGGATACCCGCAGGCGCCAGCTGCCGTCGTTATCCCGCAGGCCCTGGAGGGGTGCATCCAGCAGCAGCCAGTCGAGTAGCAGCGGTTCAGCGCCGGCCAGGTCCGCCGGGCTGACGGGAATCAGCTGGGGGGTCCCCGGCTGGGGGATCGCTAGGGGATTGGCCGTGACCCGATGCACCCTGATCTGGCTCCAGGCGCCAGGGCTTTTCACCGCCTCTCCCCAGGGCCTTGCGGCATAGGCAGTGATCCGATGGCTCCCCGGGCTCAGGGGAGGCAGCTCAAGCTCGAGGCCGCTGAGCCGAATGGCTGGCAGGTCGTCTACCTGCACCACCACATGGGGGCCCAGGCCCAGTCCTCCGGCGTCTACCAGGGGCCAGTCGCGCACCTTCAAGCTCAGCTTGATTGGCCCGGCAGGCAGGTTGGCCCCATCCCGCGGCGCCTCGATCGTCACCTGGGGACGGCGCAGGGCCAGGGCCTCTTGAAGTTGTTGCACGGCCCCTGGCGGAGCCACCTCCTGCAGGCGCCCCGAGGGGGCCTGGGTTTGCAGGAGCCCATCTGCTGACAGGGTGGCTCGCTTCCAGGAGATGGGGCCGTAGCCCACCGGCAGCACCAACAGCGCCACAAACAGGAGTGTCAGCAGGCCCTTGCGCCACAGGTTGGGGTGGCGGTGGTTGGCTGGCTTGGTTGCGCTGGCTCCGCCCACGCTGGATTTCAGGCTGATTTTGAAGCCATTGTGACGGCAAGGCTGCCCAGCCAATCCAGCGGGCACTTTGAGGGCGCCCGGGCTTGGAAGCATAATTAATTGCTCAAGAGTTGCCCAATCTCGATAATTCTTTTTGTTCTGTAAAGCCCAGTGCTGGCCTGGGAAGCACTGGGATTGAACCTTTGTAACTGCGACCCAAAACTCCTCGAAAACGACCCCTATACTTCGACCAGCGGTCCCCTATCTGGGGCCCAAAGCTCCAGTTGTGCCAAGCGGTTTCGCGGTTTCGCGAGCTTCTTTGCGGCTGGCGCCCACGAGCGGCTTGGGGTTTCGGCCCTGGCTGTCCGTGGGGCCCACAGGTAAGCCATCCGGCTTGCCGAAGGGGTGGACCCACCACCTCGACTCCGTCCCTCGAGGAATGTCTCGATGACCATCAGCCCACCAGAACGTGGGGAAAAGGCGAAGGCCATGGTCGACCGGAACCCAGTTCCGGCCACCTTCGAACTGTTCGGCAAGCCCGGCCATTTCGATCGCAGCCTTGCCAAAGGTCCCAAAACCACCACCTGGGTTTGGAACCTCCACGCCAATGCTCACGACTTCGATAGCCACACGAGTGACCTCGAAGAGGTCTCTCGCAAGATCTTTTCTGCTCACTTCGGCCATTTGGCCGTCATTTTCATCTGGCTGAGCGGCGCCTTCTTCCATGGAGCCCGCTTTTCCAACTACACCGGTTGGTTGACCGATCCCCTGCACGTCAAGCCTTCGGCGCAGGTGGTCTGGCCCATTTTCGGCCAGGAAATCCTCAATGGCGATATGGGTGCCGGCTTCCACGGCATTCAGATCACCTCCGGCGTCTTCCACGTGTGGAGGGCCTGGGGCATCACCAACGAAACCCAGCTGCTCTCCCTGGCCATCGGGGCCCTGGTGATGGCTGGGCTGATGCTCAATGCCGGTGTCTTCCACTACCACAAGGCAGCTCCCAAGCTGGAATGGTTCCAGAACGTTGAGTCGATGCTCAACCACCATCTGGCTGGCCTGCTTGGTTTGGGCTCCCTCTCCTGGACAGGCCACCTCCTGCACGTGTCCCTGCCCACCAATGCGCTGATGGAAGCCATCGACGCCGGCCAGCCGCTGGTGCTCAATGGCAAAACCATCGCCACCTATGGGGACATCCCCCTGCCCCATGAATTCCTGAATCAGGATCTGATTGCCCAGATATTCCCCGGTTTCGGGGCGGGCATTTCAGCCTTTTTCTCAGGAAACTGGGCCGCTTACAGCGATTTCCTCACCTTCAAGGGTGGGCTCAATCCTGTGACCGGCAGCCTCTGGATGACCGACATCGCCCATCACCACCTGGCGATCGCGGTGCTGTTCATCGTGGCCGGTCACATGTACCGGACCAACTGGGGCATCGGCCACAGCATCAAGGAGATCCTTGAGGGCCAGAAGGGTGATCCCCTGCTGTTCCCCGCCCCCAAGGGCCATGACGGCCTCTTCGAGTTCATGACCACCAGCTGGCACGCCCAGCTGGCCGTGAACCTGGCGTTGCTTGGCTCCCTGACGATCATCGTGGCGCATCACATGTATGCGATGCCCCCCTATCCCTACATCGGGATTGACTACCCCACCCAGCTGTCGATCTTCACCCATCACACCTGGATTGGCGGTTTCTTGATCGTTGGTGCCGGCGCCCACGCCTCCATCGCCATGATTCGCGATTACGACCCCGCCAAGCACGTGGACAACGTGCTCGACCGGGTGCTCAAGGCGCGTGATGCCCTGATCAGTCACCTCAACTGGGTGTGCATCTTCCTGGGCTTCCACAGCTTCGGCCTCTACATCCACAACGACACCATGCGTGCCCTGGGTCGTCCCCAGGACATGTTCAGCGACTCCGCCATTGCCCTGAAGCCCGTCTTCGCGCAGTGGGTCCAGGGGCTGCACGCCGCCGCCGCTGGCACCACCGCACCCAATGCTCTGGCAGGGGTCAGTGAGGTGTTCAACGGCGCCGTAGTTGCCGTGGGAGGCAAGGTGGCCGCCGGTCCGATTCCCCTGGGAACGGCCGACTTCATGGTCCACCACATCCATGCCTTCACGATCCACGTCACCGTGCTGATCCTGCTGAAGGGTGTGTTGTATGCGCGTAGCTCCCGCCTCGTCCCCGACAAGGCGAATCTGGGCTTCCGCTTCCCCTGCGACGGCCCTGGCCGTGGCGGCACCTGCCAGGTGTCGGCTTGGGACCATGTGTTCCTCGGCCTGTTCTGGATGTACAACTCCCTGTCGATCGTCATTTTCCACTTCTCCTGGAAGATGCAGAGCGACGTGTGGGGCACCGTCAATGCTGACGGCAGCGTCCAGCACATCACCAACGGCAACTTTGCCCAGAGCGCCATCACCATCAACGGCTGGTTGCGCGACTTCCTCTGGGCCCAGGCAGCTCAAGTGATCAACAGTTACGGCTCCAGTTCCAGTGCCTATGGCCTGATGTTCCTGGGTGCCCACTTCATCTGGGCCTTCAGCCTGATGTTCCTGTTCAGTGGCCGCGGCTATTGGCAAGAGCTGATTGAGTCCATCGTTTGGGCTCACAACAAGCTGAGGGTTGCTCCGGCGATCCAGCCGCGGGCTCTTTCGATCACCCAGGGTCGTGCTGTAGGTGTCGCCCACTATCTGTTGGGCGGTATCGCAACAACCTGGGCATTCTTCCTGGCCCGCATCGTCGCGGTCGGCTGACCTTTACTGACCTCTCCCAATGGCAACGAAATTTCCTTCGTTCAGCCAGGGTCTGGCGCAGGACCCGACAACCCGCCGTATTTGGTACGGCATCGCCACGGCTCACGATTTCGAGAGCCACGACGGCATGACCGAGGAGCGGCTTTACCAAAAGCTGTTCTCCACCCACTTCGGTCATCTGGCCATCATTGGCCTCTGGGTTTCGGGCAACCTGTTCCATATCGCCTGGCAGGGCAACTTTGAGCAGTGGGTCGCCGATCCGCTGCACATCCGTCCCATCGCGCATGCGATCTGGGATCCCCACTTCGGCCAGGGCGCCATTGCCGCCTTCACCCAGGCGGGCGCCTCCTCTCCGGTGAACATTGCCTATTCCGGTCTGTACCACTGGTGGTACACGATCGGCATGCGCACCAATGCCGAGCTGTATCAGGGTTCCATCTTCATGATGATCCTGTCGGCCTGGGCCCTGTTTGCCGGCTGGCTCCACCTCCAGCCCAAGTTCAGGCCTTCTCTGGCCTGGTTCAAGAACGCTGAATCCCGGCTCAACCACCACCTGGCTGTGCTGTTTGGCTTCAGTTCGATCGCCTGGACCGGTCACCTGGTTCACGTGGCCATTCCCGAGGCCCGCGGTCAGCACGTCGGGTGGGACAACTTCCTCTCGGTGCTGCCCCATCCAGCTGGCCTGGCTCCTTTCTTCACCGGCAACTGGGGCGTCTACGCCCAGAATCCCGACACTGTTTATCAGCAGTTCGGAGCGGCTGAAGGCTCGGGCACGGCGATCCTCACCTTCCTCGGTGGCTTCCACCCCCAATCTGAAGCCCTCTGGCTCACGGACATCGCCCATCACCACCTGGCGATTGGCTGTCTGTTCGTGATTGCCGGTCACATGTACCGCACCAACTTCGGGATCGGTCACTCGATCCGGGAGATTCTCGAGGCCCACAATCCGCCCAAGGGAACTCCCTTTGGTGGCGCCCTGGGAGCCGGTCACAAGGGTCTCTACGACACCATCAACAACTCCCTGCACTTCCAGCTCGGTCTGGCCTTGGCAGCGTTGGGTGTGGTCACCAGTCTGGTGGCACAGCATATGTATGCCATGCCGTCCTATGCGTTCATCGCTAAGGACTACACCACCCAGGCTGCCCTTTATACCCACCACCAGTACATCGCCATCTTCCTGATGTGCGGTGCTTTCGCCCACGGTGCGATCTTCTTCATTCGGGATTACGACCCTGAAGCCAACAAGGACAACGTGTTGGCACGGATGCTTGAGCACAAGGAAGCCATCATCAGTCACCTGAGTTGGGTATCCCTGTTCCTCGGTTTCCACACCCTCGGTCTCTACGTCCACAACGATGTGGTTGTGGCCTTCGGTACTCCTGAGAAGCAGATCTTGGTGGAACCCGTCTTTGCCCAATTCGTCCAAGCCGCTTCCGGCAAGGCGATGTACGGCATGGATGTGCTGTTATCTAATTCCGCATCCGCAGCTAGCACTGCCAGTGCGGTTTATCTGCCCGGTTGGATCGATGCCATCAATGGTGGTAACGATCTGTTCCTGCAGATTGGCCCTGGTGACTTCTTGGTTCACCACGCCATCGCTCTGGGTCTGCACACCACCACCTTGATCTTGGTCAAGGGTGCCCTAGATGCTCGGGGTTCCAAGCTGATGCCCGATAAAAAGGACTTTGGCTACGCCTTCCCCTGCGACGGCCCCGGCCGTGGCGGCACCTGTGATATCTCTGCCTGGGATTCCTTCTACCTGTCGGTTTTCTGGGCCCTGAACACGGTGGGTTGGGTGACCTTCTATTGGCACTGGAAGCACCTTGCCATCTGGCAGGGCAACGTGGCCCAGTTCAACGAATCCAGCACCTATCTGATGGGCTGGTTCCGCGATTATCTGTGGCTCAACTCCTCCCAGCTGATCAATGGTTACAACCCCTTTGGCAGCAACAACCTGGCCGTTTGGTCCTGGATGTTCCTGTTTGGTCACCTGGTGTGGGCTACGGGCTTCATGTTCCTGATCTCCTGGAGGGGTTACTGGCAGGAGCTGATCGAAACCATCGTCTGGGCCCATCAACGCACCCCGCTCGCC
>NZ_JAGQCQ010000255.1:0-5625 GCF_024346275.1 Cyanobium sp. BA20m-p-22 | reverse complement strand
CAGCTGGCCTCCACCCGCATGGCCTGCCCGCCGGATCAGCCCCGGCGCCGCGCCTTTGTGCCGATGGCTGGCAAGGCCTTTGTGGTGCCCTACAACGCCAGCCAACCGATCGTGGTCGATGCGCCCCGGCCGCTGGAGCTGCGCTGGCGGCTGTGGAAGGCCGAGGTCCAGGAGCGGCCGGCTCGCCTGCAGTGATCAGCGCAGCCCCAGCCACTTGTGGCTCTGGAGGCTGAGCCGCCACTGGGGATGCCGCAGCACGTGGGCCGTGGCCAGGGCCTCGCCGCTCTGCGAGTCCCAGCCCGGCTGCAGCAGCAGCGCCGGCTGGTTGCCAGCGGCGCGCAAGCCCTTCGCCGCTGCCGCCATGGCTTCGGCGAAGGCCAGATCGCCGACCCCGTGCACCACCACCTTGAGTTCGTGGCAGCTCGCCAGTAGCTCGGTTGTGGGCGGCCGGTGGGATTTGGGTGAGAGGGTGATCCAGTCGAAGCGGCCGCTCAGGGGATCGACGCCGCTGGTCTCCAGGTGCAGGTGCAGGCCGCGGCTGGCGAGGGCGGCGCAGAGGGCGGTGAGCTCGTGGTGCAGGGGTTCGCCGCCGGTGATAACCACAAAGGCGGCCCCTGCTGCTGCAGCTGAGGCGGCTTCGGCGGCCAGCTCGGCCAGGGGGCGCAGGGGGTGGGGCGCCGCGGCCCAGGAATGCTTGGTGTCGCACCAGCTGCAGCCCACGCCGCAGCCCGCCAGGCGGATGAAGAAGGCGCTGCGGCCGGCGTGGATGCCTTCCCCCTGGAGGGAGTGGAAGGTTTCCACCACCGGCAGGGCCTGGCTGGGCGGTGCCGGATTCGGTGCCGGTGGCTGGGGCGCAGGGGTCAAGGGTTCGCCGGGGCCAGCAGGGAGATCCCATCGATTCTCCTGCCAGAGGTCGTGGCTGTCCTGCATGGCGAGCCAGCTTTCGGCACTGCGCCCCAGCACCCGCGACATTCGCATCGCCATATCTGTTGTCACGCTGCTTCTGCCTGCCGCGAGGCGCTGAAACGTATAAGCGGAAACCCCCAACCGCTCGGCCACCTGCCGCCCCTTGTCTGCCCCCTTGAGCAGATTCAGGCGATAGACCGGTAGATCCAGGTCCTTCGATCTGGGCAGCGGAGTGGTGGAGAGCCGCCTCCATGAAAGAGGCTGGTTATCCAATTCACGTCAGGATCACAGCCGTAACTGGCTTTAGCTCAGAAGCGATCTCTGACTGCGCCAAAGGCCACTTGATGCCCTGCAGTTAGGTGCTTTCCGATGGCTTGACCAGCTTCTGCGGCACTTTTGGTGCCTTCAATTTTGACAAGTACACCCGGCGCTAATCGATGGTTGAGGTGACAGATCGCATCGCCAATGCGTTCTGCTGCTGCATACCTTTCACGGAGCGCGATCTCAGGGTCGCGGAGGCTTATGGGTAATCAAGACAGGCGATGTCGCTCAAGCCAGCACGCTGCTCGACTGAGCGGGGAAAACGGTGTTGCTAACTGTGCTGCTATCTGTGTTGCTAACGGTGCGATTGCGGATCCAGTGAAGAACCTCGGGCAGCAGGCGCTCAGGCTGGTGTGGGGACCGCGTCTCTTCGGGGACGAGCAGGCATTCCAGTTGCTCGCGGCTGGGGGTGGCAAGGGCGGCCTGCAGCAGCAGCGCCGGGCGGCCTTGGGGGTGCAGGGCAAGGGCATGGCCGCAGCTCAGCGCGGCCTCCTGGGGCATCTCAAGCCAGGCCAGACAGAGTGCGAGTAGCAGGTGGGCCTCCGGCACCCGCAGGCTGAGGGCCTGGGCGTCGAGGCAGTGCTCGGCGGCCTGTTCGGCCTGGCCGGCGGCCAGGGCCAGGCGGGCCAGGCCTAGGTGGGCAGGGATTGCCAGGCCGGCGTCGGCGAGGGCTGCCCGGTAGTGCTCGGCTGCCGCCTGCGGCTGCTGCAGCTGGGCATGGATTTCGGCCAGGTTTAGGTGCTCAGTGGCGCTGCCTGGGCGGATCAGCGGCAGTAGCTCGCGGGCTTCTTCTTGTTGGTTCAGGGCCAGTAGGGCCTGCAGCTGCTGCAGGCGCATGGCACCGCAGAGCGGCTGCCGCTGCAGGAAGGCCACGGCCTTGCCCAAAGCGGCCCGGGGCTCGCCGCTGGCCAGCAGGCATTCCACCAACAGCAAGGCGTAGCGGGGTTGGCGGGGTTGCTGTTCCACCAGAGGCTCCAGCCAGGGGATCGCTTCTGCGCCCTGGCCGCTGCGGGCGAGCACCACGGCGCAGTTGAAGGCGGTTTCGCGGCGCACGAAGGCCACCCGATCGGATTGGCCGGGTGGCATGGCTGCCAGATAGCCGAGATCGATCAGTTGTTTCACGGCCTCGTGGGCCTCGAACGGATCGAGCCGCTGCTCGGCGGGATGTTCGCCGGCGTCGCCGCTCAACAGCTCCCAGCTGGGGATCGGCGCCAGCGGATCGGCCCGCACCAGTTCATGCAGCACGCGGCCGTCCATGTCTGCTCCGGCCGGCAGCCCCAGCAGGGCCAGGGCGGTGGGGGTGATGTCGAGTAGGGAGGCGGCCGGCGTCTGGGCGCCGGGGCGGATGCCGGGGCCGGCCAGGGCCAGGATGCCGAAGGGCCGGTGCCAGCTGGCCTCCTGGTCGGCGCGGTCGTCCCCAAGGGCGACGCCGCTGAGCTTCGGGCGGGAGGCGCCGTGGTGGAAGCCGTGATCGGAGAGCAGGATCACATTGAGATCCCCATCGGGCCCGGGATCGCCCGCCGCCGCCAGCAGCTCGCCGAGCATGCGGTCCTGTTCGCGGTACACCGCCTCGATCACCCCACCGAACAGCCGCTGCTGCCGCGTTGAGATGTGCGGCTGACGGGGAGGGGCGTAGGCCATGGCGTGGTGGCCGGCCACATCGATCCACTCGTGAAACACCATTAGGGCGTCCCAGTCGTTGCGGGCGGCCAGCGGCAGGGAGAGCTGATGGATCGTTTCAGCCCGTTCGGCGGCCGCACCAAGGGCCTGGCTGAGGGCCTTGTCTTCCGGCTGCCGTAGTAGGGCCGGATCGGGGAGGATGCGGGCGCGGGTGGCCGCCGCCGCGCCGACCGCCGCCTGCCTGGCCTGCAGCCACTCGCTGTGCTGCAGAGCCGGATGCAGCGACTGCGCCGGGGGTTCGCTGGCCTGGAAAAACTGATTGCTGAGCACCACCCCATTGATCGGCTCGGCCGGATGGGTGGCATACCAGTTGACGACATGGCTGCGCAGCCCGCAGAGCTGCAGCAGGTTCCAGAGGGCGCGGCAGCGGCGGCTGGTGGAGGAGGCGAGCCGCAGACCCTGGCCATCGGGGGAGGGCTCTACGAAATTGAGCACGCCATGGCGATCGGGGGTGACGCCGGTGACGGCACTGGTCCAGAGCAGGGGCGAAAGCCGCGGTTCCAGGCTGGCCAGGGGCGCTCGGCAGCCCCGGGCCAGCAGGCCAGCCAGGTGGGGAAGAGCCCCCGCCTCAAGCAGGGGATCGAGCACGTCCCAGTCGGCGCCATCCCAGCCAAGAATCAGCAGGCGCCCAGGATGGCCTGAGCCCGGCGGGGGCAGCAAGAACCCGGCTCGACTCAAGCCGGGGGTTTGCACGAAGTAAGTGTGGTGGCCGGTGCCGGTTGCTTCGAGGCCTGGAGAGTGCGGCGCCGCAGGCGGCGGCTCCAGCTGAAGGCCGCGGCAACGCCAAACAGGGGCAGCGGACCGGGCACGGAAGCGGGCGAAGGGCCAGGCACGGGTGCCCCGGTGTCACCCACCAGGATGGCCACTCCGGCCTGATCTTCCCAGCCGATGGCTGTGATCGTGCGAGTGGTGATGGCTGATCCCACCTGCATCGCGCCCCAGCCGTAATGGGTTTGGTTGTCAGAAGCTAGAAACCGGAAGCCGAAGTAATTGGTGGCATCCAATTGCCAGTTGCCCGGCGCGGAGCCAACAACGACACTCCCCGACACCGAGCTGTAGCTCCCCGAGGAATCCACGGTCGTGCCCAAGGCCAGATTGCCAGCAGGTCCCGAGGTCACACCCGGATAGCGCAGCATGCCGGTACCAGTGGCCCTGAACCAGTTGAGAAACGAGGCCCCGTAGGGATTGATGTCCCAGCCCGCAACCGGACCAGTCGAGCTAGTGGCTTGGGTTTCCACATTGATGTACAAGCCATCATTGGTGGCAGGAATTGCCCAGCCGGCACCAGCGTTGGGCTCGTAATAAATCACCACGGCCTTGGCATCTGGTGCGACAGCGGCGCAGGTGGCAATCGCGGCCACGGAGCATGAAGCTAAATGGCGAGATAGTTTTGCCTTTAGATCTCCCATTTAACTAATGTAAAAGCCAAAATTACCCCCCCCCCCCCCCTGTTTTCAGTCAAGACCGCCGACCCACTTCGTCACAATTTCCTGATGGGCTCAGTGGCGAGCGCTGCTTCAGCAAGCGGGCCAACCGCTGCTGATCGGGGGGCTCGTGCGGCAGCTCAAGCCAGCGCAACAGCTGCCCGGCGCTGTTGAGGGGATCCGCCAGGCAGGCCTCGAAGCCAAGCCGCAGCAGAGGCAGCTCGGGCCGCGCGGCCAGCCAGGCCTCCATCTGTGCCAGCTGGGCCCCATACACCTGCCGCAGTCGCTCCTCCGGCAATGCAGCCCCCGCCCGCCCCAGCCGCTCCAGCATCAGCTGCTGTGAGCGCAGTACGGCGCCGAGGTCTCGCTCCATCACCAGCACGCGGTAGTTACGGCCCAGCGGCAGGTTGGGCAGCAGCAGGTGGATCACCTTCACGGCCCGGCCTTCTGCCTCCTCCAACCAGGCACTGTCCTGGGGAAGGGTTTTGACGATCTCCGCCTCGTAGTAGCCCTGTGGATTGCTGGCATCGGCGCTGCGGCAGCTATCCGTGAACGGCAGGATGCCGGCCGCCTCTAGTAGCTGCATCGCCAGGCTGGTACCCGAGCGGGGCAAGCCAGTGACGATGGTGATCATCGCGTTTGTGCGGCTCCCTGGGATCCTCCTCCCTCAGGTAGTCGACACATCTAGGGGGCCTTGGTGCCCGCTTGAGATCCCGGCTGGGGGAGCACGATCAGCTCGGAGCCCCGGCCCGTTGCTGGGCCGCCTCGATCAATCCCCGGAAGAGGGGGTGGGGCTTGCCGGGGCGGGAGAGGAATTCCGGGTGGTATTGGCAGGCGGTGAAAAAAGGATGGCTTGGCAGCTCGATCAATTCCACCAGCCGGTTATCCGGTGATGTGCCGCTGATGGTATACCCCGCTTCGGTGAATAGGCTGCGGTAGGCGTTATTGAATTCGTAGCGATGGCGGTGGCGTTCATACACCACCTCGTCGCCATAGAGGCGGTGAGCCATCGTGTCTGCAGCCAGGCGGCAGGGGTAGACGCCCAGGCGCATCGTGCCGCCCAGATCCACCACGTCCTGCTGCTCGGGCAGTAGGTGGATCACCGGGTGGGGCGTGTTGGCATCCAGCTCGGCGCTGGTGGCCCCCTCCAGACCCGCCTGGTTGCGCGCCCACTCGATCACGGCGCACTGCATGCCCAGGCACAGGCCCAGGAAGGGCACCCGCTCTTCCCGCGCCCAGCGGATCGCCGCCACCTTGCCGTCCACGCCCCGGTTGCCGAAGCCGCCGGGCACCA
>NZ_JAGQCQ010000254.1:0-5625 GCF_024346275.1 Cyanobium sp. BA20m-p-22 | reverse complement strand
GTGAGATCCGCCTGGCGCAACAGGGGGCTGATCGATTCCAGCAGGCGCCTGTGGCCATGGCCAAAGTCGGGATGGGCCAGCAGGGGCGGCTGAAGCGAGCCGTCCTCAGGGATATAAAACCGACGACCCGCCATTACATCGCCGGCAGCACGGATCACTAGCGTCTTGCCGTCATCCCGGCCTAACCGAAGCAGCAGCGACTGGCCCGGCAACACCGGTCGCAAAACCGGCAAATAACCAGCCAAACGGCCCTGCAGCCAGGCCGGCTGTTGGGGTGAAGGCCGCCGAAAGGCGCCATCGGCCCCACTGCGAGTTCGGCGCTTGGCCAACTCAAGCTCAACGCCGGGGAGAGGCAACCCCTGCAGATCGAGCACCCTTCCCTCCAGAAAAGCGCCGTCAATAGCCGCTGAGCGCCTGCCCTGGCAACCAAGGAGGGGCAGAAATAGCGCCAGGCAGACCACAAGCCGCCATGGCACTGCCATACCCCGCTGCTCCACTGAGATCCCTGTTCGACAAGTTCATGCTGCGCCGGATCGCCCGGGCTAGCGCTCCCAGCCGCCAGATTGCGGAACACTGCAGCACACACACCGCATAATCACGCCGATTGCGAAACATCGTTCACCCCCGAATGAGCAGCCGGGAACTATGGGGTTGCTAAATATCGGCTTTAGTGACTGCATATCTGCTCTACGGGCTTTGTTTGATCGTCTATGGAGGCCTTACCATCCGCCACGCCAGGCGCTTCCAGCAAGCCCGGGACCGGATCGGCTGGCGAGTGCACGTCAATGGCATCCGAGGCAAATCAACGGTGACCCGCTACGTGGCGGCCATCTTTCGAGCCGCCGGCTATCGCACTTTCGGCAAAACCACGGGCAGTGCGGCCCGCATCCTGCAACCGGATGGCCAAGACTTCGACTTCGGCCGCCGGGGCTTCCCAAATGTGAACGAACAGGTGCCCATCCTTTGGAAATTCAGCAGGCAACGGGCTGAAGCCGCCGTGATCGAGTGCATGGCCGTAAACCCACTCTATGGCGAATGGTTAGAGCAAAAAATTATGTGCTCACAGCTGGGAATCCTCACCAACGTGCGCCTTGATCATATGGATTACCTGGGTGAAACCCTTCCCCAGATCGCCCTCTCCCTGGCTCGGGCTACCCCAAAAGTTGGCCTACTGATCACGGCCGAGGTTGATCCAGAACTCCAGCAGATTCTGCGGGCGGAAGCAGCCAAACGAGGTTCCAATCTCCTGATTGCGGATCCAGCAACTGTGAACCCAGAAAGTCTGGCGGGGTTTAACCACTTCGCAATTGAGGCGAATGTGGCAATTGGCTACCTAGTGGCCGATCAGCTGGGCTTAGATCGGCAGAAGGCACTCCAGGCCATGCAGAGTGCCCAGCCCGATCCAGGCGCCTTCCGCCTGCAGCAGGTGGAGCGCGATGGCAACTGCATCACCTGGGCGAATCTCTTCGCAGTAAACGATCGCGAAAGCTTCGTGGATCTTTGTGAGCGGCTGTTTGTACTCCATCCCAAGCACCAGCGGGTTGTGATCCTCAACAACCGGCGCGACAGACAGATCAGGGTGGAGCTCTTCGCCGAACTGGCGGTGCAGCTGGCTTTTGATCTGGTGGTGAGCTTCGGCGATTTCGAAGCCGAGGTGAACCAGGTGCTGGCACGCCATCAATGGCCAGTCATCAACCTAGGTAACAGCAGCTCGCTACGGGAGGCCAGCGGCGAGCAACTTTTAGCTCAGATCCTGGAAGCCAGCAACCCAACCAGGCCCCTACTGCTAATTGGCACGGTGAATATCCACACCGCCCAGGCTGAACGGCTACTGGATGTGATGGACAATAGCCATTGATGTTAAGCACGCCCGAGATTGAGCGCTTCAGCCTGGCAACTGGGGCGCTCGTCGCCATGGCCTGGAAAGATCGCCGCGGGGTGATACCAGGTGGGGTAGTTGTACCCGGTTTCCTGGTGAATGCACTGGTGCTCTCCCCAACCTGGGGCCTGGCCATTCTGCTGATATCTGGAATTACCCAGGCGATTTATCAGCGCTGGCTGGAGCGAGCGGAATATCAACGCAGGGAGCCGATGTACATCCTTGGCGCCCTGTCACTCCTGCTGAGCACACCGGTGGCCTGGCTGCTCATTGAAGCCGGCCTTCTTCCGGCTTCAATTGACAGTATTACGGGCACATTCCTCCCCGGCGTGATTGCATTCAATCTTCATCGCCAGGGCCTCAAGCCGGTGATGGGCGGGCTGCTGGCCGTAACAGTAATTACAGCAATATCGACTGGCCTATTGGTATGGCTTAGCACAACCCTGTTGCACCTTGATTTTGATCAACTCAGCCACTACTACCTTCACGCCGATAAACTCAAACTGAGGGCCCAGCTACTTCAGTTCCTAGTGGCACTTTTTGTGGGGTCTCTCCTCTACAGGCGCATTGGCATGCGTCCCGGGGGATATATGGTGGCGCCGATCGCAGCCGCATTGCTGCTCGAGCCCCTAAGCGCAGGCCTGTTTATTTTTGGTTGCCTGGGGGTGGAAACGGGCATTCGCTGGTTAATGCGGCATAGTTTGATCATCGGGCTGCAGCGCTATGTGGCTGCTCTGCTGCTAAGCATCGGCTACGTATGGGGGATGGAACTGATCTTCATCCAGCTGGGAATGGAGGCGTTGCCTTTTCAGGGCAACCACCTCCTGGTTATCATCGCAATCCTCTCCTACGCCAATGATGCGGTGTTGGAAGGGGTATGGCGAGTGCTGCCCTGGATGATGGTGATGCTGGGATCATCCCTGCTCAGCCTGCTGCTAACCCAGCAGATTTTCGCGCTATTCACCTGACGAGCAGCAGGAGCCCTTCAACAGGGCTCTAAGACCGGTAGGAGCTCTCGCCTCAGCTTGCTGGGGCGCGACCCTCCGCTGCCTGGATATGGTGCCTGGTTTTGCCTGTAAGCCTGGAAATATCGACCAAGGAATGGGATTGGTCGTTGGAGAAACGAAGATCCAACACCTGACGTTCAAAGGGCGATAGCTGCCCCAGATAGGGCTCCATCCAGCGATAATCATCCTGAATTTCATTTACATTAGAAGAGGCGATGGTGTCTTTGATGCTGAACTCCGCAGACTCGCTGCCGGATACATTCTGATCTAAAGAGACCATGTTGTTATAGAAACTGAGCAGCGATGCCTGGGCCACCCGTTTTGGATCCTCGCCGGTGAGCAGGCTTGCCTCCTGGCTGGAAAGGGTGCCCCCGCTTTCGGCCTGCAGGCGGCCAAGCTTCGCCTTCAAGGAGGAGAGGGAATGGGGAACACGAATCGTGTAGTCGTTTTCATGGATATAGCGGGTGACCGCTTGGCGTATCCACCAATAACCGTAAGTGGAAAAGCGGTAGCCCCGGGCCGGATCAAAGCGCTCCACTGCGGTGATCAGGCCAAGATTACCTGCCTGGATTAAATCCATCATGTCTATACAATTACCGCGAATACGGCGGCGATATTTAGAAACAATACTGACCACCAAACGCAGATTGGCATTGACCATGCGCTCTAAAGCGCGGCGCCCCTTTCTCACATCAGCCCTTGTGGGCTCGGCCTGGTCCAACCAGGCACGAACCAAGCGACAGTGCTGCAAAACCTCCTCATCTGTTAGCAAAGGAATGCGACCAATTGACCTGAGATAGTCGCCGAGAATGTCTCCCATTAAGCAAGCGGATTCAGACCTGCTCATGTTCAACCAAAAGAGCTAAAAATAATGGAAATATGCATTTGCGTGCTGAGTATGCATCAATCTGCAGCAGGCCTATCAGCAACCACTGACCCCCGACCCTGACCCAGCACCCAGCACCCAGCACCCAGCACCCAGCAAAAAATAGATGGAAAAGAGAATCAGTGCAAACGCAGCAAGCCATTAAAGCGAGATGCCAGCACCGCTAAAAAACACCATCAATGGTAAGAAACGCAGGGAATGCGGTTTAACGCAGGAAGGGCGGTTTACCGACACTTTGCCAGCTGTACGATGTAAGTAGACGAGTAAGGAGGCCCTTTGGACATGCCCCGCATCACCGTTGAACTGACTTCAGAGGACCACCGGGCCTTGAAGCTCTTGAGCATCGTTGAAGGTAAAACCCTTGGGGGGGTTCTGCGCGAAGCCATCCAAGGCCACCTGCAGCACAAGGGTGCCCACAACCTTGAAGTGACCGTGCAGCAGAGCAACGGCTGAGAGTTGCGTGCCTCAGTGGGGCTGTTGGCTCCCCACCGGGGCAATCTCAAGATATCGGGCTTGAAGTTCAGCATTTCAGCTGTAGGGATGGCGCAATAGGTTTGGAATGGGCTCGGCTGCACTTAGTTTCAAGATGTACAGCCGAATTCACTCAAGCCATGGCACTTATCAAGTGGGAGCCCCTGCGGGATATCGAGGATATGTTTGAGCGCTACAGCCGCTCCCTCGGTGCTCCTTTTTTCCGGCCATCCGACTTCGCCCGTCCTTCAGAATTTATGGCCAACGGCGAATGGAGTCCGCGGGTCGACATCAGTGAGAACGATGGGGCCTTCCTGATCAAGGCGGAAATTCCCGGAGTCTGCAAAGAAAACGTGAAGGTGACTATGGAAAAGGGCTGCGTTTCCACCGCGTCGAGCGCTCCTACGGCAATTTCATCCGCAGCTTCACCCTGCCAAACAACGTGGATAGCCAACACCTGAAGGCCCATTTCCACGATGGACTGCTCGAGGTGGCCATACCCAAGACCCCCGAAACCCAGAGCAGCTCGATCACGGTTCCGGTGGATTGACAGCCGCCAAGCTGCAGTGGCGCCGCTTTTGCCTGGCAGATCATTTACGCATGTTTTACAGAACTGCGACTGCCTAACTTGACTTCCCGGGTGGGGTGAGTGAGCATACTGGCATCTTTATAGATGTATGGCAGTGCATCAATTCACTAATCCGGGTCATTTCCAGCAGGGCCCCTTTGACCCGCGCGCCAATCTGAGAAGCTCGCAGCGCATCTCTATCACCATTTCGGGAAGGTCCTACGAGCTGCTGAGCCAAAGAAGCGGAGCGGAAGGCCGCTCGCTCAGCAACCTGGCCTCCTACCTACTGGAAACATCGCTGCTGCCCCCCCCGCTCGATCGCAGGGGGCTGAGCTGAGAGCCAGTCCCATCCCCTTAACCCAGCCATAAATCCCATCAACTGTTCTTGATGGGACAGTGGGCCCAGTGGCAATCCTGGGCATGAGAGTGGGCATCAACGGCTTCGGCCGCATTGGTCGGTTGGTTTTCCGGGCCCTCTGGGGCCGCTCCGATATCGAGCTGGTGCACATCAACGAGCGGGCGGGGGATGCCGCCACCGCCGCCCACCTGCTGGAATTCGACTCGGTGCACGGCCGCTGGAATAAGGCCGTGGCTGCCAGCGGCGGCGGCTTGCAGGTGGAGTCCCAGGCGATCAGCTACAGCCAGGCCAGTGATCCGGCTGCCGTGCCCTGGCAAGAGCTGGGCGTGGAGCTGGTGCTCGAATGCAGCGGCAAGATCAAAACCCCTGAAGCGCTCGAGCCCTACATCACCGATCTGGGCGTGGAGCGAGTGATCGTGGCCTGCCCTGTCAAGGGCATGGTGGCCGGTGAGGAGG
>NZ_JAGQCQ010000253.1:0-5630 GCF_024346275.1 Cyanobium sp. BA20m-p-22 | reverse complement strand
CTGCCATCGCCGCCTTTGCCGCCGGTGACACCCAGGTGCTGGTGAGCACCACGGTGGTGGAGGTAGGTGTGGATGTTCCCGAGGCCAGCGTGATGCTGATCGACCATGCCGAGCGCTTCGGCCTGGCTCAGTTGCACCAGCTGCGCGGCCGGGTGGGCCGGGGGGCGGCCGCCTCCCACTGTCTGCTGATCAACGACAGCAGCAACGTGCTGGCCCGCCAGCGCCTGGAACTGCTGGTGCGCTCCAGCGACGGCTTTGAGATTGCCGAGATGGACCTGCGCCTGCGGGGGCCGGGCCAGGTGCTGGGAACCCGTCAGTCGGGCCTGCCCGATCTCGCCCTGGCCAGCCTCACCGACGATGGCGAGGTGCTTGAACGGGCCCGGGCCGTGGCCCAGGAAATCACCCAGGCCGATCCCAGCCTGCAGGCCCATCCGGGTCTGGCCCAGGCCCTGGCCGAGCAACGGCGCCGCCAGATGGACCAGGCCGCCCGCCTCAATTGACCGCCCAATCGATCGCCATGCCCCTGCGTCCCTGGAGCCCGATTCCGATCCACGACTGCGGTGAGCCGCTGCTGCCCATAGCTGGGGCCCTGTGGCGGCTGGAACCCCATCCCTACCTGGCCCTGGGGGCGCCCTACGGCCCCGATGGCAATCCCTTTTTGCTGCGCAGCGGGGTGGTGGATCGGTTGCTCCAGGCGCAGCAGGCCCTGCAGCTGGAGCACCCAGACCTGCGCCTGGCCATCTTTGATGGCTGGCGCCCCCTGGCAGTGCAGCGCTTCATGGTGCGCCACGCCCTGGTGGCTGAATGCCGCCGCCTCGGCTTTGATCCCGATGCCGATTCGCCGGAGCGGGCCCTGGTGGCCGCTGAAGTGGGGCGTTTCTGGGCGCCCCCGAGTGGGGATCCCGCCACGCCGCCCCCCCACAGCACCGGTGCGGCGGTGGACCTCACCCTGGCCGATGGCAGCGGAGCGCCCCTGCCCATGGGTGGCGCCATCGATGCAATCGGGCCCATATCGGAGCCGGCCTTCCATGCCGCCGCCGCCCGGTTAGATCAGGTTGGGGAGGCGGCTCGCTGGCACCGGCACCGGCACTGGCTGGCCGAAGCGATGGCTGCCGCCGGCTTCGTCCAGCATCCCAACGAGTGGTGGCACTTCAGCTGGGGAGACCAGCTGTGGGCCTGGCGCAGTGGTGCCAGCCAGGCCCGCTACGGCCGGGTGGGCAAAGAGGAGGGCTCGGATGTTTGAAGCCCGGCCGCTAACCAGGC
This sequence comes from Cyanobium sp. BA20m-p-22, assembly GCF_024346275.1. Lineage (NCBI taxonomy): Bacteria > Bacillati > Cyanobacteriota > Cyanophyceae > Synechococcales > Prochlorococcaceae > Cyanobium > Cyanobium sp. BA20m-p-22. The sequence goes on along the minus strand of NZ_JAGQCQ010000253.1, from coordinate 4,367 downwards.
ATCAACCGCCGGGCGGCCACTCTTGGTTACGAAATCCCCCAGGCTGCTGCGCCCTCCGGCCCCTTGCCAGGCCTGCAGCAGGGGCTCCAGGGTGACCTCCAAATCGGCAAGGGCCATTTTTTCAAGGTAGGGCTCGGCCAGACGGCTGAGGTTGGGGGTGCCGCCGAGCCACAGTTGGTATTGGTCAACTCCGCTGCCCACCAGGCCAATTTCGGCCATGTAGGGGCGGGCACAGCCATTGGGGCAGCCGGTCATACGCACCAGCACCGACCTGGAGATGCCATTGCGCTGCAGCAGGGTGTCGAGTCGCTCCAGCACCGCTGGAAGAATCCGCTCCGCCTCGGTCACCGCCAGGCCGCAGAGGGGCAGGGCGGGACAGGCCAGGGCGTGGCGCGCCAGGGGGGCGGTCTGCTCCGGAGCTTCGTAACCCAGAGCGGCCAGGGCCTCGCGCACGCTTGAGCGCTGGGCCGTGCCGATGTTGCAGAGCAGCACGTCCTGGTTTGGGGTGAGACGCACCTCGAGTTTGTAGGTGGCCACCAGCTGGCGCAGGCCGGCTTTGAGCTCCCCGGCCAGCCGCCCGCTGAGCACCGGCAAGCCGACAAACCAAAGGCCCTTGGACTGGCGGTGCCAGCCGAGATAATCCTCGAGCTTGGCCTTGGGCTCGGGCCGCAGGGCCTTGATCGGATGGCCGAAATAGCTGGCCTGGAGCTCCTGCTTGAACCAGGCCACGCCGCGGTCGTGGATCAGATACTTCATCCGGGCATGGCGCCGCTGCTCCCGGTCACCGTGGTCGCGCTGCAGGGCCAGGATCGACTGCACCAGATCCAGCAGGTGTTCGCTGGCTACGTAGCCGAGGGGGTCGGCCGTGCGGGCGAAGGTTTCCTCCTTGTTGTGGGTGCGGCCCATGCCACCGCCCACGTAGACGTTGCAGCCCTTGGCTCTGCCTTGGGGATCGCAGAACAGCACCAGGCCGATGTCCTGGGTGAGCAGGTCGACCGAGTTGTCTCCGGGAACGGTGACGGCCACCTTGAATTTGCGCGGCAGATAGGTCGCCCCATAGAGAGGTTCGCTGCTGTCGCCGCTGAAAACCCCGCCCTCCAGCTGCCGTGCCTTGACTGTTTTTACGCTGTTGCTGGGCTTGATCCGGTAACTGAGCTCGCCGTCCACCCAGATGTCGAGGTAGGAGCCTTCGGCTGCCTGGGGGGTCAGCAGGTCGGCGATGTCATCGGCCAGCTGGCGGGCGGCCGGGTAGGCACCTTTCTCAAAGGGTGCGGCCGGAGCCATCACATTGCGATTGATGTCTCCACAGGCCGAGAGGGTGGAGCCGAGTTTGCGCACGATCGTGCCGATCACCTCCTTGAGGTTTTCCTTGTGGACGCCGTGCATTTGGAAGGCCTGGCGGGTGGTGGCCCGCAGGGTGCCATTGCCGAGCCTGTCGGCCAGCTCGTCGATTGCCAGATAGAGCCCGCCGGGAACCCGGCCGCCGGGGTTGCGCAGCCGCAACATCATCTGCCAATCCTTTTCCTCCCCCTTGCGGCGGTTGTCACGGTTGTCCTGCTGGTAGCTGCCGTGAAATTTCAGGATCTGGATCGCGCCATCACTGAAATTGGGAGCTTCGTTGCCGAGTTCCCCGAGCAGCGGCTCCTTCAGGTGGCCGCTGCTGGTCTTGAGCTGTTCAAATTTGGACGGGGTCTTTGAAGAAAGCTTTGACGGGGGCTTACTGGTAGAAGCTTGGCTACTACTGGATCCGTCCATGACATCTGGCATCGGGTCCTGGGCACAACGCTCGACGACCCTGAAGTTAGCGAACGGCGTTCAATACAGTCGCGCTGGTTTGCCCTGGCCCCTTGTCGACCTTCCTGCTCGAAATCGGCACCGAGGAAATGCCCGCCGATTTTGCCCGGCTGGCCCTGCCCCAGCTCCAGCAACTGGTGGGCCGCGATCTGGCCAGCCTGCGGCTGAGTTCCAGCCAGATCCGCTGCACCAGCACGCCCCGGCGGCTGGTGGTCTGGGTCGAAGGGTTGCCTGAGCGCCAGCCAGACCTGGAAGAGGAGCGCAAGGGGCCTCCCTCGGCCCAGGGCTGGAAGGACGGCCAGCCGACCGCGGCGGCCCTGGGTTTTGCCAGACGATGTGGTGTGGCTGCCGAGGCGTTGCGGAGCCGCGATACTCCGAGGGGTCCCTTTGTATTTGCCCGCTGTGTCGCGGCGGGTCTGCCGACGGTGACTGTGCTGGCAGAGCAGATCCCGCTCTGGCTCGCTGCCCTTCAGGGACGTCGTTTCATGCGCTGGGGCGCCGGGGAGATCCGCTTTTCCCGGCCCGTCCGCTGGCTTTTGGCCTATCTGGATGATCTGCCGATAACGGTCTCCCTGGTAGGTAGCGATCCGGCCATCAGCACCACCACGGTGAGCCGGGGCCATCGACTCCACAGCGCCGCCGTAGCGATTGGCAGCGCCCAGGCCTACTTCCCTGCCATGGCAGCTGCGGGGGTCGTGGTGGATCGGGATCGCCGCGCCGAACTGATTCGGGCGGCCGTGGACGAGGCCGCCGCCGCCCACCAGGCAGATGCCGACCTGCCCGACAGCCTGTTTGGCGAGTTGGTCGACCTGGTTGAGTCGCCCTCCCTGCTGGAAGGCCGCTTTGCTGAGCGCTACCTCGACCTCCCCGCCGAGGTGCTGTGCACCGTGATGCGGTCCCACCAGCGCTATGTGCCGCTCTACCGCCAGGGGCGCAGCAACGATCCCCTCGGCCTAGATGCCCGCCAGACCCTGCTGCCCCGCTTCCTTTGCATCAGCAATGGCCTGGCTGCGGCGGCGGCCACCGTGGCCCGCGGCAATGAGCGGGTATTGAGGGCCCGCCTTGCCGATGCCGAGTTCTTTGTAAGTGCCGACCGCGCCATGGCCAGTATTGATCGCCGCGACCAGCTCGCCCGCGTCACCTTCGCCGAAGGTCTAGGCAGCCTGCTGGAGCGCACCGAACGGCTGGAGTGGTGCACCGATGTGCTGCTCCAGCAGCTGGAGCTCCCGGCCGGCTCTCCTGAGCTGGCCCGCCGGGCCGCCCACCTCTGCAAACACGACCTGGTGAGCCAGATGGTCGGCGAGTTCCCGGAACTGCAGGGCGCTATGGGCGGCAAATACCTCCTGGCCGAGGGGGAGCCCCGTGGGGTAGCCCTGGCTGTGTTGGAGCACTACCTGCCCAGGGGAGCAGGAGATGGCCTGCCCAGCTCCCCTGCCGGAGCTGTACTGGCCCTTGCTGAGCGGCTGGAGCTGCTCTTGAGCATCTATGCCAAGGGAGAGCGGCCGACGGGCTCTTCCGACCCCTACGCCCTGCGCCGCGCCGGTCAGGGACTGCTGCAGATTCTCTGGGATAGGGGTTGGCGGCTGGACCTGAACGCCCTGCTGGAACGTTGTGCCCACCACTGGGCCCAGCTGCTGCCCCACCTTGGCGTAGAGCCGCAGGCCCTCGCCCACAATCTGGCTGAATTCCTGCGCCAGAGGTTGTTGACCCTGCTGGAGGAGGACGGCATGGACAGCGACCTGGTGCAGGCCGCCGCAGGCGTGACCGTGGCGCTGGAAAGGGTGCTGGGGGACCCTGAGGACGCGCGGCAGCGGGTGGCCCTGCTTGTGCAGTTGCGCCGCAGCGGGGAACTGACGTCCGTTCAGGCGGTAGTTACCAGGGCGACCCGGCTGGCGGAGCACTCTGAGCTCAGCATCACCGTGCTCAGTGCCGACGGGGTGGTCAATGCCGACCTGTTCGAAAAGGAGAGCGAGTCGGCCATGCTTGCCGTTCTTTCCGCCCTTGAGCCGATAGCCCTGGCCGGCTCGCCTGAACGCTATGGCCAGCTGGCCCGGGGTCTAGCCGCTGGGGCGGACGCCCTGGCGGGATTTTTCGATGGCCCGCAGAGCGTGATGGTTATGGCCCAGGATCAAGCCGTGCGCACCAACCGACTCAATCTGTTGGCCGTGCTGCGCAATCAGGCCTCGGTGCTGGCCGACTTCAGCCGGATAGGCGGCTGAGCGGGCTCTGGCTGGCTGCCTACTTTGCAGCCAGCACAGGTTCACGCTCCTGATCTGCCTTGCCCGGCTCTGGCCGGGGCACTTGGCCAGCCACCTTGATGCCTCCCTTGATGCTGCTCACCGCCAACATGGCGTTGACCTCGGCATCTTCCCGAACTGCGCTGCTGACTGGCTTGTAGCCCTGGGGCGCCAGGGCATTGCCCCTGAGCACCGAACCCAGGGTGAGGAGGGTTAGCTTGAGTTGCTGCCAGGGATTCATCATGACAACACGCTTATACAAATAGCTGTCAAATGTAAGCCGTTGAACATCTTTGTCGTCACACATCTCGAGGAAAGCCTCGCGGGCTGCGTCGT
>NZ_JAGQCQ010000252.1:0-5644 GCF_024346275.1 Cyanobium sp. BA20m-p-22 | reverse complement strand
CCTCTACTGGAGCAATGCCGTCACCAGCCAGTTCGCACGCTGGGCTATCAACCCCACAGGAGCGCTGACAAGCAGCGCCATCCTGTCCACGCCTGAGCTCTACGCCGCTGAATCCGCTCTCAACGCCGATCTCAATCAAAATGGCTTCTTAGGCGGGTAAATCTGGGTGCGCTGAGTTGAAATTTGAGGCCCTCCTCAGGAGACATCGGGCCCCCTCCCATCCACAACCACCACAATCGCCCTCAGCCGTTCCCGCTGCGGGCGATGCCACGCACATCAGCCACCGATCGGATCGGGTCAGATAAGGGTGAAATGCGGCAGGGATGTCGAGATTGATCTCCTACCGTCGTGCGGATACGAGCTGGGAGTTCTAATGATTTTATCGGAGATGCGGGTTTGGAAGTCCTTAAGCACGCCCACCCACTCGAGCCTATCGATGCCCAGCTGCATAGAATAATACCGGGCAGGCTGGTCGGAGGCGACGGCGTTCCAGTGCTTCGGTAGGCCTCAGGATCCTGCCCTTAGGCCCCAGCAGGATCCAGGGCTTACGGATCAGCTCGGCCATCATGCGGCCTTAGCGACCGGTGGTCTTGATGGCGTTGGTCACCTCTAGCTGCTGCGGGCCACGCCAGTGACACCAATGCGGCCGCACCCAGTAGAAATCTTCTGGCAATGGCGGAAGTTTGCAGCTTTAAAGCGGCCCGCTGGGGTATTGCAGCTTCGGCGGCTATTGCGTCAAAAGCCGCTAATACCTACCGCGATTTCCACCGCGAGGGCGGAGAATTATGAGCTCGGGCAACGACATCCTGCAGTCGATGTCGCAAAGGTTGGCCATAGCCTTCAAATGGAGGTTCCTAAGATATGAGCAATCACCTTCCCCACTTCCTGATTGGCACTGGGGGATAAAGCCTTCCACTCAGGCACCACAGTTATCGTGAAGCTAAATTCATCTGCTTTAGTGAGCCACTTGAAGACATTATGGAGTAGCCGAGCTTTGTAATTATCTAGTTCCATCCTGGCGGCACCGCCACCCTCGGCACCGATTACACAGGTATTCCCGCCACACCTTCTACAAAGACGGTGGCCTTCGCGGAAGTTGCAGCCACAGCTATCGTCACGGTTGATCCCAGTGATGACAACACGGCCGAATCGGATGAAACTGTTTCCCTCACCCTTGCCACTGGAACCGGTTACACCATTGGCACCACCGCCGCTGTCACCGGCACCACATTCTCCGAATTCATTGATGGCAAAGGAGGCCGAGACACCCTTACCGGCGGATCCGGGACTAATACCTTTGGCTTTGGATATACTCAGTCATCCGTCACAACACCTGATCGTAACACCGATTGTCAGTTCGGCACTGACAAAATAGATCTTTTCTCCTCTACAGGTGGCGCATTACCTGCTCCTGTGGCCTTCACTCGAGCTACAAACAACAGTTCAGCCTCAACACTCTCCGCACTAGCAGCCGCTGCCTTCTCTGACGCCAACGGTGCTCTCACAGGCAATCAGGCCCTTTCCGCCAACTCCGCCGTTCTGGTCATAGCAACCAACGCCGCCATTGCTGGCGCCTACCTGCTTATCAATGACAGCACTGCATCACTCAATACAACCAACGACTTGATGATCAACATCACGGACTATTCGGGCGCTCTTCCTGGCCTTGGCGCAACTTCTCCGATTGGCTCTGTATTTTTGTGAGCGGCATACTTCCATTCGCCAACCGATCCACGAAGCAATTCAAATTGCTCTGACTGGCTAACCATTATTCAGTTCAACGGCGGGGCCAATCGAGCTGGTTTCACTTTTGATCCAAGCAGCATCCTGATTGGTTGATCAAAGCCGCTTGAGTGAATCGGTCTTGCTCTTGAATTCACCCAGCAGCAGCTGCAGATAGGTGACCTTGCGCAGCTTGATGTTGGCGCTCAGTGACATCCCCACCTGCAACGGCAGGCTGCGGCCGGATTTGAGCTTTAGCTGCTGGCTATCGAGGCTGATCGTGGCAGGGAAGCGGTAGGTCTGGTGGCGCTCATCGGGGGGCAGGGCGTCCGAGCCGATTCCCTTCACCGTGCCCAGCAGCACGCCGAAATCGGTGGCGGGAAAGGAGTCAATGCTGATCTCTGCCGGCCGGCCCACCTGCACAAAGCCGATATCGCTGCTCTCGATCTCCACCTTGGCCTGTAGGGCATCAAAGGGCACCACCTTCATTACCGGCTCGCTGCCCTGGGCGACAAAGCCCGGGCCGGTGGGTTTGAGATCAAAGACCACCCCATTAGCCGGGGAGCGCACATCCTGATAGCGAATGTTCACTCGTAGTTCGGTGAGCTTGCTGCCGAGGTCTGCCAGGTCGCCCCTGAGTTGCTCAACTGCCTGCTCCAGGATCGCAATCTGGCGCAGCCGGTCTACCTTCAGCTTGGAGAGCTCACCGGTCACTTCCTGCACCTTGTTGCGCTGCTGCAGGTACTGCAACTCAGCAGATGCACCGACGGCCTTAAGCCCCTCCAGTCGCTCCAGGATCTCTGTTTCGAGCACCAGGTTTTGGCGGGTCAGGGCCTGTTCGGTGTCGTTGAGGTTCAAGTAGCGCGCCATCTCCACTTCCTTGAGCCGCAGCTGGGAGCGCTTGGCTGCAATCGTGGCGCGCAGACTCTGCTGCCGATCAAGGGTGGCCTCGTTGTCGAGGCGTAGCAGCACCTGCCCCTTGCTTACCCGCTGGCCATCTTTCACCAGCATCGTCTCCAGCACCCCACCCACCGGCATCTGAATTGTCTTGACATCGCCGATCGGCTGAAGCTTGCCCGTAGCCATCACCACCTCATCGGTTTGGGCCAAGGCCAGCCAGGCCAAACCAGCCGCCGTGGTGCCCAGCAGGGCCCAGGTGATGGCGCGGGCCAAAAAGCGCGACTGCTGCAGCCCCATCTCCTCGTGGCTGGTCTGCACCCGCCGCTCAATGGCATTCTGGGCCCGGCGGATGGGGCCTCCGGAACGGTTCACGTTTGCCATTAGCTGTCCTCCTGCTGGCGATAGAGGGCGTAGTAGCGGCCACGCCGCTCCATCAGCTCGGCGTGGGTGCCCGTCTCCACAACCGCTCCTTCGTGCAGCATCACGATCAGCTGGGCGCGGCGGATGGTCGTGAGCCGGTGGGTGATGAAGAAGACCGTGCAGTGCTGGAGGTTGTCGAGCAAGTTGTCGCAGACCCGCCGCTCGGTGTCGTAGTCGAGGGCGCTGGTGGCCTCATCTAGCACCAGCAGCCGCGGCTGGCTGAGCAGGGTGCGGGCCAGGGCCAGCCGCTGCCGCTGACCGCCGGACAGCCCGGCACCACGCTCGCCCACATTGCTGCTGTAGCCGGCCGGCAACTCCATGATGAAGTCGTGGGCGCAGGCCAGTCGGGCCGCCTGCACGATCGAATCACTGCTGGCATCGGGATCGGTGAGGGCGATGTTTTCCGCCACCGTGCCGGCAAACAGCAGGGGCTCCTGCGGCACGATGCCGATCTGGCGTCGCAGCGAATAGAGCTCGACCTTATCGATGTCGTAGTGGTCGATCAGGACGCGGCCACTGTTGGGTGAGTAGAGCCGGGCCAGCATCTTGGTGAGGGTGCTCTTGCCGCTGCCGCTCTGCCCCACCACCCCCACAAAGGTGCCTGCGGGAATGGTGAGCCTGATGTGGTTAAGCACCTGGGCGCCGCCGGGGGTGAAGGAAAAGCAGAGGTCCTCAAAGCACACCTCACCGGCGATCGGCGGCAGGGGAATCTTCTGCTTGTCGGCCTCGTTTGATTCCTCCGGGGTATCAACCACATCAGCCAGCCGCTCAAACGACACCTTGAGCTCCTGGATGCTCTGCCAAATCGAGGAGAGCCGCAGCAACGGCTGGGTGACATAACCCGAGATGATCCGGAAGGCAATCAGCTGGCCCAGGGTCAGCTCCCCCGAGAGCACCAGGGAGGCCCCCACCCAGAGCACCAGCAGCTGGGAGAGCTTCTGCAGCACCTGGGAGGTTTCGGTAAGGGCCGTACCGGTGATGGTTTTTTCAAAGCTGCGGGAGATGTACTTGCCGTAGAGGTCTTGCCATTTCCAGCGGCTGATCATCTCTACGTTCTGGGCCTTCACCGTCTGGATGCCGGTAAGCACCTCCACCAGATGGCTCTGGGTGCGGGCGTTCTCCTGGGCCGCATCGCGGTATTGACGCCGAAAAAGCGGTGCCCCGAGCACGGTGAGCCCGATCTGGATCGGCAACACACACAGGGCGATCAGGGTGAGCAGCCAGCTGTAGATCAGCATCACGGCGATATAGATCACCGAGAAGGCCGTATCGAGCAGGGTGGTGAGGGCCTGGCCGGTGAGGAAATTGCGGATCTTCTCCAGCTCGGCGATGCGGCTGCCGAGTTCGCCCACGGGCCTGCGATCGAAATAGTTGAGCGGCAGTCGCAGCAGGTGGTCGATCACCTCGGCGCCCAGCCGCATGTCGATCCGGTTGGTGGTTTCACTGAACAGGAAGGTGCGCAGGGCGCCGATCAGCCCCTCCATCAGGGTCACCACCACCAGGGCAAAACCCAGCACCTGCAGGGTGTCGAGACTGCGCTGGTTGATCACCTTGTCGATGATCACCTGGATCAGCAGGGGGTTGGCCAGGCTGAACAGCTGCACCACAAAAGAAGCGATCAGCACCTGGGTCAAGATGCCGCGGTAGCGCTGCAGGGCCGGCCAGAACCAGGCAAAACCAAAACGCTGCTCGGGGGTGGCCGAGCTGCGCTCCAGCAGCAGCAGCTCAATCCCCTCAGGAAACGCCTCCTCCAACTGGTCGGGGCTGAGCTCCACCCAGCCATCCCGCGGTGAGGCCAGCACCAACCCCCGTGCATTGGCTGCCCGCACCACCGCAAAGCCCCCCTGCCAGGGCACCAGGGCAGGGGTTTGCAGCCGGGTGCCCTGGCTGGCCGGCACCCGCAGGCCGCTGACATGCAGCCCCATCATCGCGCCGATATTGCCGCAGAGCTGCAGGTCTGGCGTCTGGCCGCGCCGCAACACATCCCGCAGGATCTTCTCGATTGAGTCGCGGCGGAAGGGCAGCTTCAGCTCGGCTGCCAGCATCTGGAAGCAGGCCAGGGTCTCCTCCAAAGGGCCATTGCCCCGCAGCAGCTGCAGAACGGGCCGGTCGCGCTGGCCCAGCTCCAGTCCCGAAGCCAGGGGCGCGGTGCCGGCCACCGCCAGGGGGGCAGTATCCGGTGGGTCGTTGGATACAGCTCGACCATCCTGGTCGGCTGCAGGTCTGTCATCCAGCAGGCAATACCAATCCAGAGGCACCCCGATCAGGCGGGCTAGCAGGGGGGGGGTGGCCTTTGGAGGTCCGGAGGCAGGATCGAGCCGCGAGCCCAGCGGGTGGTCGGGCAGGTTGTGACTGGCGACCAGCAACACCAAATCGGACGGAAACTGGGCAAGCACCCGCGGCTCTGGTTCAATCAGCCGGGCGAGGGGTCGCAACCGTTCCATCTCCGTCAGCACACTCACGCCCTGCCGGGGGTGCTCCGCCAGCAGCTGCTCCACCAGGGCCAGCAGCTCGGCACTGAAGAGCTGCTGGCCGCACCACTGCGCGAAGGACGGCTCGCTGGCAAGCAGCTCCAGCACCAGGGCATCGGGGATGGCCCAGG
>NZ_JAGQCQ010000251.1:0-5644 GCF_024346275.1 Cyanobium sp. BA20m-p-22 | reverse complement strand
CCGCAACTAGCACCACCACCAGGGACCGCTCCAGCGAAGGTTGGGCCAGGGCATTGCCGGCATGGGCGGCGGCGCGGCGCCCCAGCACCAGCAGCAGCGCCGCCAGAACCGCCAACACCACGGCGGCCAGCAGCACTCGACGTCGATCCACCTCACTCTGGCGCGGCGGCTGGTATCCGGGCGGATGGGGCAGGGGCATCAGGAAGCAGGGATGGAGGAATTGCTGGCACTGGCCGGGAACCAGCTTGCCTCGAGCCGTTTCATCAGCACATAGAACGCCGGCACGACGAACAGGCTCATCGCCGTGGCCACCAGCAGCCCACCGAAGATCACCGAGCCGATCGAGCGCTGACTCATGGCGCCGGCACCGCTTGCTACCACCCGCGGGAAGAAGCCCGACAGGGCCGCCGAGGCCGTCATCAGAATCGGCCGCAGGCGCGACTGGGCCGCCCCCATTGCCGCCTCCACGTCCGACAGGCCCGCCTCCATGCGCTGGTTGGCCAGGTCGACGATCAGAATGCCATTCTTGGCCGCCAAGCCGATCAAGGTCACCAGACCCACCTGGGCGTAGACGTTGTTCACCTGCTGGTTGAGCACCAGGAACAGCAGTGCCCCCAGGATCGCCAGCGGCACCGTCATCAGGATCACCAGCGGATCGATGTAGCTGCCGTACTGGGCCGAGAGCACCAGATACACCACCACCAGGCCCAGGGCAAACACCAGCGCCGCCAGCGAACCGGCCGCCACTTCCGAGCGGCTGAGGGCCGACCAGTCCATGCCGATGTTGGTGAAGTTCAGCCGTTGGAAGGTAGTGGTGAGTGCATCGATGGCCTGGCCGGTGCTCTTGCCGATCGCCTCGAAGCCCTGGATCAGCACCGTGCGGTTGAGATCAAAGTGGCTGATAATCGGCGGTGCGCTGTCGAGCCGCACAGTCACCAGATTCAGCAACGGAATCTGGGCGCCACCGGCGGCGGGAACGTAGAGATTCTCCAGGCTGTCGATTGTTTCGCGCCTGCTGCCCTCGGCCTGCACGTACACCTGGCGGTACTGGCCGTTCTCGTAGGTCTGATTCACGAACGCCCCACCGTTAACCGCCCCTAGGACCTTCATCGCCGTGCCGAAATCCACCTGCAGAGAAGCCATACGGTCGCGGTCGGGCTCGATTCGCCACACCGGGGCATCACTCACAAACTGGGTGTAGAGGTTATAAAAGAAGCCGCTGGCCTTGGCCTTATCGATCAGCTGGTTAGCCATGACCAACAGATCGGTGGGGCTGTAGCCGCCATTACTTAGGTCGTTGAACTGAAATGAGAGCCCGCCCTGGGCGCTGAAGCCGGGAACCGCAGCAGGCTGCTGGGCCATTACCTTGGCCCCCTCGATCCTCTGGAACTGGTGGTTGAGCCGCTGCACCACCGCCCGGGCTGATTGATCAGCAGAGCTGCGCTCCTCGATCGGCTTTAACCCAAAGAAGAACAGGCCCTGATTGAGAGCACCGCCGTTGAAACCGGCCCCGCCGATCAACTCGCCGCTCACGATTTCAGGCTCCTGCGCCAGGATCTGGCGGGCCTGATCGGCCACCTTCATCGTCTGCTCCAGCGAAGCCTGGGGTGGCAGCTGGATAATGCCAAGGCCGTAGCCCTGATCTTCGGTGGGCACGAAGCCTGAGGGGATGGCAATAAAGGCCACACCGGTAAGCACCACCCCGCCCAGCACGGCGCTCACTAGAAGCCGTCGGCCTCGAATGGCCCGCTCCAGCAGCCGCACATAGGCGGCTGCCATGCGATCGAACTGGGTGTTAAACCCAGAGAAGATCGGCTTGAGGTAGGTGCCCACCAGCGCCCCCAGAGCGCCGAACAACAACAGCCACACCCAGCCGCCGAAGAGGTAGCCGTAGGCGGCGCCGAAGGCTCCACCAATCAGCGTCCATCCACGCCCGGTGGGGTTGGTCTTGCCGCCCCCCAGCAGCAGGGCCGACTGCAACGGCTTGCCGCTGATGGCGTTAAAGGTGCTCACCAGGATTGAGAACACGATCGTAAGGGCGAACTGGCGGTAAATCACTCCGGTGGCGCCGGGGAAAAAGGTGACGGGAATGAACACCGCCAGCAAAACGAGGGCCGTGGCGAGGATCGCGCCCGTCAACTCTTTCATCGCATTGGAGGCCGCAGCGAAGGGCTTATCGCCTGCCTCGATACGGGCCTCAACCGCCTCCACTACAACAATGGCGTCGTCCACCACCAGGCCGGTGGCCAGGATCACCCCCAGCAGGGTGAGTTCGTTGATCGAAAAGCCAAACGCCTTGACGAAGATCATCGCCCCCAGCAGCGCAATCGGCAGGGCCAGGGCCGGCACCATCGTGGCCTTCCAATCCTGCAGGAACAGGAAGATTATCAATAACACCAGCACAACGGCATCGCGTAGCGCATCCAGCGCCCCAAAGATCGAGGCATTGATGAAATCGGTCTGGTCGAACACCTTCTCCAACTTCACGCCCGGCGGCAAGGTGCTGCGGAATTGAGTTAGCACCTGGTCCACCGCTTCGGCAGTGGTGATCGCATTGCTGCCCGGCAGCTGGATCACGCCGAAGCCCACGCAGGGGTGGCCAGTGATGAGGTTGATTGCCGCCTGGTTGAAGTTCTGAAAGGCGTACTCCGCCCGGCCCACATCGCGCAGTCGGATCAGGCTGCCATCGGGGCCGCTGTCGCTGACCATGCCCGAGGGGCCGCGGCTGAGCACCAGGTTTTCGAACTCCTCCACCGTGCGCAGGTTGCCCTGCACCAGCACCGGCAGGTTGGTGGGATTATTGACAGATGCCGGCGGGCCGCCGATGCTGCCGCCCACCACGATCTGGTTCTGGGAGCGAAGGGCGTTCTCCACATCCAGAATCGTGAGATTGAAGCGGCTGAGCTTGGCCGGATCCACCCAGAGCTTGTAGGCCGGATTGCTGGCGCCGAACACCGTCACCTGGCCCACGCCCTCGGCCCGGCTGAGCGGATAGGCGAGGTTGAGCTGATAGAGGCCGTTGAGGTATTCACGGCTGAACTGCCCTTCTGTGGAGGTGAGGTTGTACACCAGCAGATAGCTGGTGGCTGTCTGCTGCACCGTCACTCCCTGGGAGTTCACCTGCTCAGGCAGCTGGGGCGAGGCGGTCTGCACCCGGTTCAGCACATTCACCTGATCTATATCGGCATTGGTGCCGGCCTTGAACACCACGTTGATCTGGCTGACGCCCTGGCTGGTGCTGTTGGAGCTGATGTAATCCATCCCCGGCGCGCCGTTGATCTGCTCCTCGAGCGGGCCGGTTACGGCACTTTCCACCGTGAGCGCATCGGCCCCGGGCAAGTTGGCCGTCACCTGGATAGTGGGCGGCGCGATATTCGGCAGGTTCTCGATCGGCAGCAGCGGCAGCGAGATCACCCCGGCCATCAGGATCAGGATGCTGCACACGGTGCTGAGCACCGGCCGGCGGATGAAGGTGTCAGAAAGGCTCATCGCCGCGGGATCACCATGCCGCTGCGCAGCTGAGCCAGATTGCCCAGAACCACCGCATCGCTTGAGCTAAGCCCTTTGATAACGGCGAAGCGACCACCCTGCAAGCTGCCTAGGGTCACTGGGGTCTGCACCGCCACCAGGGCACCTGCCGAGGGGGCCGGTGTGATCGGTGCGCCTATCAGGCGCTGGGCTTCAGCGGGCTGCACCGCCCGGAATACAAACGTCTGCCCCGCCTGCAGCAGCACCGCGGCCTGGGGAATCGCCAGCTTCTGCTCACGGCCGAAGCGCAAGCTGGCCTGCACGCGCTGCTGATCGCGCAGGGCGCCATCGGGGTTCTCGAAGGTGGCCTTAACCAGCAGTGTCTGGGTGCGCCGATCGAGCGACGGGGCGATAAATGTCACCTTGCCGATCGCCTTCAGCGCCGTCTTGTCGGGCGCCTGCAGCTCCACCGGCATGCCCAGCCGCACGCGATAGGCCAGCTCGCCGGGCACATCCAGCCGCACCCAGAGGCTGCGATTGTCGACAAGGTTGGTGATGGTTTCGCCCTGGCGCACCACCGCCCCCAGCTTGTGCTGGATGTCACCCACCATGCCGGCGATAGGTGCCTTCACATCCTTATAAGCCAGCGTGGCTGAGCTCGCCCTCACCTTCTCATCACTGGAGATGGCTTGGGTGACATAGGCATCGCGTTGCTTGGTTGAGACGGCGCCCTGCTCATTGAGAAAGATGTAGCGCTCGGCATTAAAACGATCCTTACGGGCCTCCGCCGCATCGGCAGCCAAGCTGGCCTGCTGCTGAATCTGATCGAGCCGGAACAGCAGCTCCCCCGGCCGCACCATCTGGCCCTCGTGCATCGACATCGCCACAATGCGGCCGTCGATCTCAGCGGCCAGGGGCACGTTGGCTATCGATTCGAGGGTGCTCTGGTAGGTGGCCTGATCGGTGAAGGCCTGGCGCGCCGGGCTGGTCAGAGAAAAGGTGGACTGTGGCGGCGGCGGCGGTGGTTTGACACAGCCGGCAAGGGTGGCCAAAAGCACCGGAAACGCCAGCATCGGCCCCAGGGAAGCAGGATGCCTGGGCTGCTCTGAACGGCGCACGATGGGCTTCAAAACCCGCCCAATCTAGGGATGGCAATCAGCTGGGTCAAGCAAAGGTATCCACCCGTAGAAGGAACCCTACTCAAACGGGCGCCATAGGGAGGCTCAACCGAGAGTATTAATTGCCCTGGCCAGAATCACAATGAATACGGTGATCATCGCGAGGCTGTGCACACTGTGCAGCACCTTGATCGGCCGACCCACTAGCAGATGACCCTCCGGAGGACCAAAACAGTTGCTGCTCAGAATTGTGAAGTAGGCATAATCCATGAACTCAGGCTGCCAATGATCCGACCGCAACACATCGCGCTCAAGTGTTTCTTCTGGGAACACGATGCCATTGGGCGTAGTCAACGCGGCTGACGCCGACTGCTCCCAGATAGCGCCCAAATGCCGGGGTGGATTATCGATAAACCAATACCAGAACAGGAAGATCAGGCTGATGCCGAGATAGAGCATCAAGGCATCCATCAGCAACGTATAGGAGGACAGATTCAGCCTATAAATAGCGATACTCTCGGAGAGCAGATTGGTCGCGGCCATGCAGGAGGCCAGCCACACCAGGGATGCCAGTTGGCGTCGGCTCGGCGCCCGTCCCCGGCGAAATTCCGGGAGCACGCGCACCAGCAACAGCCACCAGAACGCCACCAGCAATGCAGCAAACACCACCAACAAACCGCGCTGAATTACACCAATTAGCCAAGGAGAATTCTGATGGGCACGCAGCACATGCTCGAGGATGCGCAGCCGCAGCCCCAGATTGAGCAGCACCGCCGCCACCAGAGCGATCAGGAAGGGGCGCAGCGAGGCTGCGTCCCTTGGAGTGGGGTAAGTGCTGCGGTAGCCCATGGCGACCCAGGCCTCTGGCTCTTTCCTCAACCTAGATATCGTCAGCCACTGGGGCAATCAGACTCAAGGGGTTGCATACCGCTGATGCACAACCCCCTCGCCCACCGTCTGGATGGCCTGGCCGAGACCTGGAACGAAGCCGAGATCACCCGCCCCTCCCTCGGCCGCTGGATCGAGCAGTTCGACGCCGGCGATCAGCCGATCGCCCT
>NZ_JAGQCQ010000250.1:0-5645 GCF_024346275.1 Cyanobium sp. BA20m-p-22 | reverse complement strand
CCGGCGAGGAGGAGGTGCTCAGCAGTTGCATGATCATTTCCGAGGGCACCGACATCCCCTCAGTGGGTGGCGCGATCCTGATGCGTCCCACCGCTTCCCTGAGCCTCTACTTGCAGATGGTCGGCCGGGCCCTGCGGCCCGCACCGGGAAAACAGGAAGCCGTGATCCTCGATCACGTCGGCAACGCCCATCGCCATGGCCTGCCCACCGATGAGCGCGAGTGGAACCTGGCCGGCCGCCGCCGGCGGGAGAGTGTCTCGATCCCGATCAAGGACTGCCCGGTCTGCTTCTGCAGCTGTCCAAGCGCCGCACAGGTGTGCCCGGACTGCGGCCACTTGTTTCTGGTCGAGGAGCGCGATGAGCAGCGCCGCGGGCTCCAGCAGCTTGAGGGCGAGCTGGTTGAGATCACCAGCTCAGCCCGCCACCGACCCAAGCCCAACCAGCAGCAGCGGCCCCGGCGCACGCACCCAGCAGCCGGCTGTCGCACCTTCGAGGAGCTGCTGCAGCGGGAGCAGGAGCGGGGCTACAAGAGCGGCTGGGCCAGGCATGTGTGGGCAGCTCGGCAGCAAGCCGGCTCGCCATGACGCGTTATTCGCACGAGGGATGACGGCCACTTGCAAGGCGACGATTAGCGTGTCCGGGCGGAATAACGACAGCAATGGAATCTGATGGTTCTCTGAGCATTGAGCGTGATCGACTGAGGCTGGGTAAATACACATCCTGGGCTGCAGAGCTGTCTGGCGACCAACTAATGGCACTCTTGTGGATGGTTGGTGAGTACGGAATCAGGTCCTCGGCTAAGCACGAAGATCCCGCAGCTGGATGCGACATGCGGCGCGAAGTGGGGCGCAGGGCCCTGGTCAGCTTTGTTCACCAGCAACCCATATCGCTGGAGGAAGCCAAACGCCTGATCCGCCAAGGCCTCAGGCCTGAGTGAAGAGCTGATCCACCGGGAAGCGCCAACGCACCGCTGGACTGAAGGAAGAGGCCCTCTCAGCCCGCGTCAGGCAATAGGAGGCATGGCCTCCTCCCCCAGCGAACACGAGATCCAGCAACGCATCCGCCTGGCTTGCGGCTGCGGGCGGGTACGGCTCTGGCGCAACAACACCGGTGCCCTGGTCGACCAGCAGGGGCGCTTCGTGCGCTTTGGGCTGTGCAAGGGCAGCAGCGATCTGATCGGCCTGCGCTCGCTGGAGATCACGCCAGAGCTGGTCGGTCAGCGCATTGCCCAGTTCGTTGGCCTTGAGATCAAGACGGGCTCCGGAACCGTCAGCCCCGAGCAGCGGGCCTTTCTGCTGCTCGTGCAGCAGCTTGGCGGCTTGGGCGCGGTTTGCCGCTCGATTGCAGAGGCCCAAGCGGTCCTGGACCTGGATCCCATGGCCGGGTCGGGCCAATGAACAGACCCGAACTCCGCAGGCAGCTGCAGGTTCTGGCCAGCCGTTATCCCGGCGCCCATCCCTACACGCTGGCTTTGCGCTTCCAGGCTCAGACGTGCCGTGTTTTCAGCGGTCAACAGGTCAATCAGCTCTTGGCCGAGCCAGGGAACCACCGAAAACAGCACGCCAAGCTGTAACTAGCTCTGGCTAGCAGTGCCAAGCAGCGCTTAAGATTGGGCTATGGCACAAGCAAAGAAGCCCGTCAAGCGCACCTACCAGGCCGTCCTGGACTGGCAGGACGAGTCCCGCAGAGCCTTCGGGAAGATGCTGCTCAACTGGCGGCGTCGGAACGGCTGGACCCAGTACACCGCCTGCGAATGGGGTACGGAAGCCGACTTTGAGGTGATCTCCTACGGGAATCTCTCGGTGATCGAGCAGGGCAAGGCCGGCGAGCTGCGCCAGAAGGCCTTCTTCCAGCTCGAGGAGCTCAACCGTCGCCTGGCGGAGAAGGACTGGGGACCGCTCAAGTCCCAGCGGTTGAAGGACCAGTTGAAGGATGCGGAGCCCCTGCACGGCGATGACGGCAAGCTCTGGGATGCCGTGGACTTCTGGAGCTGCTACATCGGCTATGTGCCGGTGCCTAGGGCCTTTCAAGCAGCGCCCGCGCCAACCCTGACGTCGAAGCGCGCCGAGGAGATCTGTCAGAAATGGCGCCAGCACGTGCGCCGCGTGATCAAGGAAGGCGGTCTCGACGTCACCCAAACCCTGGAGCAGCTGGTCAAGAGTGCACCAAAGGAGCACCAGAAACGTTTCTCAGAGGTGCTAGCCATCGACGACTACAGCTCGGTTGAGCTGGCTCAGCTCTGGGTGGATGGCGAGGAGTTCCTGCCCGAACAGTGGATCAGCGCCTGGGAACAGACGGAGCTGGCCACCTAGGAGCGTGCCTAGGCGGAGCAGGCCACGGTCCGGACAATTCCGAGGGCAAGCTGGGGTTGCGCCTAGCGTTAGCTAGGTACTAAGCTCAGGCCAGCGGGCACAAGCCCAGATCTCAGCTGCCATGACGCAACCCCCCGCACGCGCAGGCGTGCCAACCGACGCTCTTGAACTGCTCGACGAAAAGGGCAGTGCCGAGCGAGCTCTCACCGTCGCCCTGGCCTCCTTTCAGGAGCAGGTGCAGGCCATTCCATCCCTTGATCTGGCTGCCGTGGTCGAAGCAGCCAGACCGGCCTTCGCATCAGGCATTGCCTTCAGCGCCCAGCTGGTCGACATCCGCGGCCGCAACAAGTTGCGGGTCACCGTGATGCATGCCGGCGGTGCTGAGGTCAGCAGCGAGGAGTGGGCCGACGAGGTCGATGACTTGCTGCGGGCATCCGGCTGGATGCTGGCCATGCTGCTGGGTATCCCTTTGGCCAAGCAGGCTCAGCCTGTAGAGCCTGAGAAGAAAGGGGCAAAGAGCCTCGCATATGTCGGGATTCCTGATGCTCCGGCTGGGCCTGAGCCCAGCAAGGAGGTAGAGGGTGTCCCAGTGGTTGACCTCGATGTCGCGCTGGAGGCGCTCACGCCCCAGGAGATCGAGGCCACCCACCAGCGGATCCTCGCCCTGCCCCAGACCGCTCGCCAGGAGCTGACCAAGACGTTCCGCGAGCACTTCCAGGTGCCGCGCAATGCCCGCTCCATCGGTGATCGCATCACCCAGCACCAGCACGCCGCCTTCATCGATCACTTCCTTGAGGAGTGCGAAGAACAAGGCCTCGATGGCGCCGCGGCGCCGGCAGAGCCATGAGCAGCCGGCGTCGCTACGGCGAGCAGCTCCGCTCAGTGGCTGGTCGCCACTTCATCCAGACCCAAGTGCGCACAGATGTGTACCTGCGAGTCCGCGAGGTGATGGAGCGCCACAACCTCTCGGCCAGCGGAGCAGTTCATCACCTGCTGCGCGAGCGCTTTGGTCTGCCGCCCCTGCCTCCGTTCGATCAACAGCCCATTTCCACCGTTCACCCCGTTTCAACCCATGGCTAAGGACATCTTTCGTACCCCCCTCGCCGAAGTGCGCTGGGCCCATCTGATCACCCCCAGGCATCAGCTCGACAAGAGCAAGCCCAAGGCCTGGACGGCCGACCTTCTCCTTCCCAACAGCGATGAGAGGGCCCAGTCCTTCCTACTAGCGATGGAAGACCAGTTCATCGCCCTGCACGGCAGCCGCAAGCGCCGCGCCGAGAAAGGCTTCCCCTGGAAGCCCGACAAGGAGAAGCCCAGCGAGATCACCGTGGTGCGCTTCAAGGTGCCGCAGTTCCAGCGCCGTGACGGCTCCCACTCCGAGGGGCCCCGCATCGTCGATGCCAAAAAGCAGCCCTGGGATGGGGCCGCCATCGGCAATGGCTCCAAGGTGGTAGTGGCCTTCGACATCTACGACTGGGACGGGGAGAACGGCTGCGGCATGACCTTCCAGCCCCGTGCCGTTCAGGTCGTCGAGTTCGTGCCCTACGAGCAGGTGGACCCCACCGACGGCTTTGAGGAGGTCGAGGGCTACACCACCCTTTGTGCTGCCGAGTCCGACAGCACAAAGGGCTGGGCTGTAGATGACGACGACGAGGCCCCCTTCTGATGGCCTCGCCACACGTGCGCAGCAACGGGGCCGCTGGGCCCCGTCCCCAATTGCCTGCCTTCTGCCGGAGCCGCCGGCCAGTCGTCATGGTCACGGCCAGCAGCATCGCCAACTTGCGCCTGCTGGTCTTGTTGGGGTTGGTGTTTCAGCTCAGCACCCTGCTGCTGTTGATCGCTGGGCCCGTGCCGCCGCTGTTGTCACCGGCCACCGTCACCAACCACTTCCGCCCCGATCCCAGCTCGGCCCTCAACGGGCCTGTCACCGCCTCACCGATTTCAGACCGATGAACAACAACACGTCTTCCCTCGTGCCCTTTGAGTACGAGGGCCGCCAGATCCGGGTCATCAGCGATGAGCTGGGTGATCTTTGGTTCGTGGCAGCTGATCTGCTTGCCTCGCTCGGCCTCGACCGCAAGGCCTTGGAGCGACTTGATGGCGACGAGAAGGGTGTGAGTTCAATTCACACCCCTGGGGGCGAGCAGGTCATGACGATCGTGAATGAGCCAGGGATGTACAACCTGGTGCTGGGTAGCCGCAAGAAGGAGGCTCACCGGTTCAAGCGCTGGGTCACTCACGAGGTGCTCCCGACAATCCGTCGGACAGGGAGCTACACCGTCCCAGGTGCCCTGCCTACTCCGGCATCCTTGCCCTCAGAGAAGCAGGACTGCGTCGGTGCTCTTCTGCTGATCGGTCAAGCCATCGCACGGCTCCCTGGCGTGAAGGCCGGCATCGCCATGGCTGCCACCCTCAACTGCATCCAGGAAAACACCGGCTTGGCGGTGGAGACCCTGCGACGTGCCTTGCCGGCTGCCGAAGAGCCCATCTGTTCGCTTAATGCCACTCAGCTGGGTCGAAAGGTGGGCATGTCGGCCCGGGTGATGAACCAGCACCTGGCGGCATGTGGGTTGCAGACCCGCAATGCCCGCGTCGAGTGGGAGCTGACGCAGCGGGGTCAGGATTGGGCAGAAGCCATGCCCTACTGCCGCCATGGACACAGCGGGTACCAGATTCTCTGGAATCCCGCCGTGGTTGACGTCCTTCGGGAGCTGAGCTGATGGAGGGTCAGTACGCGCCAGCAACATCCGGTCGTCAGAGGGTCTGGGTGACGACAGCAGAAGCGTGCGCAGCACTGGAAATGAGCCGCGAAACCCTCCGCCAGCTACGGCTGCGGGGGGTGCTCCAGCCAGGCAAGCACTACCGCCGCTGGGGCTGCACCCAGGGCCGGGGTCCGCTGCAGTGGCACCTGGAGAACGTGGAAGCAACGATTACCGGCTGGAGCCGCCGCCATCTCAAACAGTGAGCAGGGTTGCAAGCCCGGCCGCTCTCCCTACGGTTCGGGAGAGCGGCCTGCCTTTTGCCTGGTGTCTCTGCGAGTTCGTTTCATTGCCGTCCTGATCGGAGTGGGTGCCATCTGCGGCAGTCCGGCTGTCGCCCAGGTCCTGAAGATGGACTACCAGAACAACCGCATGAACGGTTCCTGACGCAGTGGTGCCGTTGAAGTCAACGCGCAGCAGCAGCGGCGGATCAACGAGTCCGGATCAAATGTGCTCCAGCCGGTGGCTGTCGTTCGTGTGAATGGCACCGAGGTCGGCCGGCTCGTTGGTGCCGAGAAATGGGGTGGCAGTCCAGCTGCGGTGGCTCAGATCGCAGAAATGGATCCGGAGAACC